>JAICVP010000101.1 GCA_025935275.1 Thermoleophilia bacterium | reverse complement strand
GAGGTCAACCTGGACAAGTTCCTGGGTGCGGTGCGCCGGGGCCGCGAGCGGCTCCACGAGCGCTCCCAGGAGTCGGTCGTAGCCGGCATCACCGACGAGCAGCAAGCGGTCTAGAGCCCCTCTTTCCGTTCGCTACGCTGGCCGTGATGACGGTCTTCAACATCCGCACGGTACGGCTGCAGTCGGGCGAGCAGTTTCGCGACGTCAAGGAGGTCGATCTCGAGCCCCTCGAGCTCGGCGGCCAGCGCTACGTCCCGATCCCCGAATCGCCCGAAGCGGCCCTCACGCTGACGCGCCTCACGTCCGGGCTGATGCTCGAGCTCGAGTTCGACGTGCGCCTCCTCGGCCCGTGCGTGCGCTGCCTCGCGGATGCCGGCCTCGACGTCACCGTCAACGACCGCCAGTACCAGGCGACCAGCCCGGACGGGGACGAGGAGCTGCGGACGCCCTACCTGCAGGACGATCGCCTCGACCTGTCCGCGTGGGCGCGCGACGCCGTCGCGCTCGCGCTGCCCGACCAGATCCTGTGCCGACCCGACTGCGCCGGCCTCTGCCCCGAGTGCGGGCGGGACCTGAACGTCGAGCCGCACGAGCACGAGGACGAGGGCGGCGACGAGCGCTGGGCGAAGCTGGCTGAGCTGCGGGACAAGCTCTCCTCGTAGCTATACTGGCCCGCCGATGGCAGTCCCCAAGCGAAAGACCTCCAAGGCCCGCCGCGACAAGCGGCGCGCGACGCACAAGCTCTCGACGCCCGCCGTCGTCGAGTGCCCGCAGTGCCATCAGCCGAAGCGGCCGCATCACGTCTGCCCGACCTGCGGGACCTACCGCGGTCGTGAAGTCGAGCCGCTCGAGACTCCCGCTCCGTAGCGCATGACCAAGGTCCGCGTCGCGGTCGACGCGATGGGCGGCGATCGGCCTCCGGAGGAGATCGTCGCGGGCGCCTTCGCAGCGCGCTCGGACAAGGTGGAGCCCGTCCTCTTCGGCCGGCGCGAGGCGCTCGAGCCGCATGCGCAGGGCCTGGAGATCGTCCATGCCGAGGACGTGGTCGCGATGGACGAGAAGCCCTCCGACGCGGCGCGCGAGAAGCGGAACAGCTCGATGTTCGCGGCCTGCCGCGCGGTGGGCGAGGGCGATGCGCAGGCCGTCGTCTCGGCCGGGAACACGGGCGCGATGCTGGCGGCCGGCCTCCTCGAGATCCGTCGTCTTCCAGATGTCCACCGCCCTGCGATCGCCGTGCCCCTCCCGTCCGTCGGTGGGACCTCGGTGTTGATCGATGCAGGCGCCAACGCGGATGCGCGGCCTGAGCACCTGCTCCAGTTCGGCCACATGGGCTCCGTCTTCGCGGAGGAGATCCTCGGGATCTCCTCCGCGAGCGTGGCCCTGCTCTCCATCGGCGAGGAGCCGGAGAAGGGAAACCGCCTCGTCCGCGAGACGCACCCGCTGCTCGAGGCGAGCCACCTGGACTTCGTGGGCAACGTCGAGAGCCGCGAGTTGCTTGCGCACGCGGCCGACGTAGTCGTCTGCGACGGGTTCACCGGCAACATGGCGCTGAAGCTCATGGAGGGGACGATCAAGACCCTTCTCGACGAGCTCCGCAAGGAGATCGTGGCGAGCGCGCGCGGGAAGCTCGGCGGCCTCCTCATCCGCCCCGCAGCGCGCGGCCTTCGAAAGAGGCTCGACCCGGACACCTACGGCGGGGCATACCTGCTCGGACTGCGCGGCCTCTCGGTCATCGCGCACGGGAACAGCTCACGCACGGCGATCGCCAACGCGATCACCCTCGGCGCCCAGGGCGCGGCCGCAAACGTGGTCGCGCGCGTCGCCGCGCGGCTCGAGGAAGAGGTTGCGGTAGCCCCTGGCTAGCGTGGTAGCATCCGCCGTCCCTCCGGGCCACAGAGAGAAAGGCAGGTACGAGAACGAGATGGCAGCTTCACGCGAAGAGGTCGCCGAAAGGGTCAAAGAAGTGCTGGTCGAGCAACTCGGTGTCGACGCGAACGAGATCACCGAGGAGGCTTCGTTCCAGGAAGATCTCGACGCTGACTCGCTCGATCTCGTCGAGCTGATCATGGAGCTCGAGGATCAGTTCGGGATCAAGATCTCGGACGAGGACGCCCAGCAGATCACCACAGTCGGACAGGCCGTCGACTACATCTCGTCCCACCAGTAACGAGGGCGGGGCCGAGAGCCCCGACAGCGCCCTTCTCCAACTGATCGACTCCCTGCCCGCGGCGAGTCTCAAGAACGCTTTCACGCATGCGTCGTGGGCGCCCGACCGGGCAGATTCCTACGAGCGGCTCGAGTTCCTCGGGGACAGCGTCCTCGGGCTCGCCATCGCACAGGAGCTCTACGAGCGCTTCCCGGACTCGCAGGAAGGCCGGCTCGCCAAGCTTCGTGCCCACGTCGTCTCGCGCCAGAGCTGCGCCGTCGTCGGCCGCCGGCTCGAACTGGGCAAGCGGCTCATCGAGCAGGGCGGCGGGGAGGGCGACCCTGACGAGCTCGAGCGGCTCTCCACGAACCGGAACGTCCTGGCGGCGCTCGTGGAGGCCTGTCTCGGCGCCCTCTACCTGGAGCACGGCTTCGAGCCGATCCGCGGGCCGATCGTCTCGGCGTTCACGGACCGGATCGAGTACGCAGTCCAGGGCCACGTCGACTTCAAGACCGAGCTCCAGGAGGAGCTCGCGCGTCGCGGGAAGACGGTTTCCTACGCCGTGCTCGAGGTCGATGGGCCGCCGCACAACCGCCGGTTCACCTGCGCGGCCGTGATCGACGAGGAGCAGGTGGGCATGGGCAACGGCGCCTCGAAGAAGGCCGCCGAGCAAGCCGCAGCCCGGCAGGCGCTCGAGAAGCTCGGCATCGACTAGAGGGCCAGGCGGTCGACCCGGTCTCCGCGGCCCACGAGGACGTCGCTCGTGAGCTCCGGGGCGAAGAGGCCGTGGTCTACGACCCCGGCGGTGGCCGAGAGCCAGGCCGCCGCCTGGGCGGGATCATCCACGGGCCCGAGGTAGTCGGCGATCACCCCGCCGTCGGGGCTGGCCGGCACGTCGCGGAGCGCGACCTCGCCGAGGCGGGCTAGGGTCGCGTCGAGGCCGTAGGAAAGGAGCTCGAGAGGGATGGGCGGCGCGATGGCCTCGACGAGCTTGTCGGACGACGCGATGACGACGAAGCGGTCCGACGAGGCGGCGACGACCTTCTCGCGAGTGTGCGCGGCTCCGCCGCCCTTCACGATCCAGCCGTCGGGAGCGATCTGATCGGCGCCGTCGATCGCGATGTCCAGCCGCGCGATGCCGTCGAACGGCTCGACGGGAAGTCCCAGGGCCCGCGCCTGCACCTCCGTGGCCACCGACGTGGCCACGCAGCGGAGCGTCAGGCTCCGCGCGGCAAGTGCGGGGAGGAGGTAGGCGACCGTGCTCCCCGTGCCGAGCCCGACGGTCATGCCCTCCTCCACGAGCTCGGCTGCTGCCTCGGCTGCGAGTCGTTTCTCGTCCTCTGCGCCCATTGCGGAGAGAATCATGCGGTTACTACGTGACGGAGGGAGAGAACATGGCGCGAATCCTGGTTCACTCGGCGACCGGACCTGAGAATCCGACGCGCGCGGCGCTCGCGCTCTTGATCGCGCGCACTGCGGTGGAGGAGGGACACGAGGTGCAGGTGTTCCTCGCCGGAGACGGGGTTCACCTCGCTGACGGAGACAGAGCCGCGGAGACCAACGGGCTCGGCACCGGTGCCGTCTCGGAGCACCTCGCCGCGCTGCACGAAGCCGGCCTGACCGTCTATCTGTCCGGCATGTCGAGCAAGGCTCGCGGGATCGAGGGCGGGGTGGGCTTCGAGCTGGCGCCGCCGCAGAAGCTCGTCGAGCTGGCGGTCTGGGCCGAGACGACGCTGACCTACTGACCGACGCCCGCTCGTCCGTCCTGATCGTCAGACTGCGGGCGCGTGCATCTGCGTGCGATCAAGCTGCGCGGCTTCAAGTCGTTTCCGGACCCGGTCGAGGTGCGCCTGGAGCCGGGCGTGGCCGTGGTCGTGGGCCCGAACGGCTCCGGCAAGTCGAACGTCTCTGACGCAATCGTCTGGGCCGCCGGCAGCCTGAGCCCGAGCGAGCTGCGCGCCGAGAAGCCGGACGACGTCCTCTACGCGGGCGGTAACGGGCGCGAGCCCGCTTCCTTCGCGGAGGTCGAGCTTCTCTTCGACAACGAGGAGGGCGACGGGCCACTCGAGTTCTCGGAGCTCTCGATCGCGAGGCGCCTTCATCGCGGCGGCGAGGGCGAGTACCTCGTCAACCGTGCGCACGTCCGCCGCACGGATGTCGTCGAGCTGCTGGCCGACATCGGGCTCGGCGGCGAGATGCACTCCATCATCGGCCAGGGCCGCGTCGAGCAGATCCTCTCGTCGAAGCCGGCCGAGCGCCGCGCGCTGATCGAGGAGGCGGCCGGTCTCGGCAAGTTCAAGCGCCGCCGCCACCGGGCGGAGCTCAAGCTCGCCCGCGTCCAGATCCAGGCCGAGCGGGCGCGGGACCTCGAGGACGAGGTGCGCAAGCGCCTGCGCCCGCTTGCGCTGCAGGCGTCGGCCGCGGAGCGCGCGGAGAAGCTTCGGGTCGAGCTCGACGGGCTCCGAGGGCGCATCGCGTCGGCAGAGCTCGAGCGCATCGAGCAGCGACTGGCCGAGGTCGGAGAGCGAAAGTCCGCCGCCGAGCTCGAGCGCAAGCGCCGCGACGAGACGCTGGGCGGGCTGCTCGAAGAGCGCCACCGCGCCGAGGAGGAGCTCGCCGAGGCGGCCGGCAAGCACGAGGAGGCGACGGCAGCGCTGTACCGGCTGCGGAGCGCGATCGAGCGCATCGAGCTCAGGCGCGAGCGCGCCGAGGAGACCGGCCGCGCCCTCCGCGCGGATGCTGCGCGGCCTGCGGCTCCTCCGCCGGCATCGACCTTCGAAAAGACGCTCGCCTCGGCATCGGGCTGGGACCGCGCCGAGGTCGGTGATGCTTCCGAGGCCGGCGAGCGCCTCGAGCTCGCCCAGGCCGCGGGCCTAGACGCCGTGGCGGTGCTGGCAGGCGACCAGCTCTGGTTCTCCTCCGGAGCCCAGGCGAAGGCCCGGCCCGAGCCGCGGGCCGACTCCAGCTTTCTGCTTCAGCTTGCAGAGCGCACCGACCAGATCGCATCGCTCCTCGATGCAGCCGCCCAGAGCGCGCTCCGCTTCGAGCCGCCGCTGCGGGCGCGCGTCGACGCGGGCGGGAGCCGTTCCGGAGAGCTCGGCGAGGAGCTCAGGGGGCTCGGCGCGCGCGAGGCGGAGCTCCGGCGCGCGGCAACCGAAGCGGGGGAGAGGCTGTCCGCGATCGCGGTCGAGGTCGCCGGCCTGACGAGGGAGCGCGAAGACGTCCTCGCACGGCTTCCCGAAGGCGGCGAGGCCGAGGCGCTCACCGACGATGAGGTCGACGAGCTCAGGTCGCAGATCGAGCGGCTCGAGCGCCGGCGCGAGGCGCTCGGGCAGGTGAACCCGCTTGCGGCCGAGGAGCACGCGCGAGAGAAGGAGCGGCTCGAGGAGCTGACGACGCAGCGCCAGGACCTCGAGCGCTCGCTCGAGGAGTTGGCCAAGCTCCGCGACGATCTGACCGCCACCGTCGAGCGGCTCTTCGAGGAGACCTACGCCGCCGTCGAGCACCACTTCGCCGAGGTGGCCGGCACCCTCTTCCCCGGCGGGAAGGGTCGGCTCGTCCGCCGCGAGGCCGACGAGGACGGCGAGGAGGGCGGCATCGAGGTCGAGCTCCAGCCGGCCGGCAAGCGCGTGACGCGGCTCTCGCTCCTCTCGGGAGGAGAGAAGGCCCTGGGCGCGATTTCGTTCCTCTTCGCGCTCTTCCTCGCGCGCCCCTGTCCGTTCTACCTCCTCGACGAGGTCGAGGCCGCCCTCGACGATACGAACATCGGCCGCTTCGTCGACCTGCTGAGGCAGTTTTCCGAGCGGGCTCAGTTCATCGTCGTCACGCACCAGAAGAGGACGATGGAGGCCGCCGATATCCTCTACGGCGTGACGATGGGCGCCGACGGAGTCTCCCAGATCGTGTCGAAGCGGCTGGCCGGGGAGCGCGAGAACCTGCACGCGCTCTCGGCGTGACGAGCTGGGCCGAGTTTCTCGGCGAGGACGCCGAGCCCGAGGGGGGAGACGAGGGGGAAGGGCGCCGCGGCTGGTTCGGGCGGCTCCGCGAGTCGCTGGCCGGCAGCCGCCAGGCGCTCACGCAGGAGCTTTTCTTCAACCCCGCCGACTCGGAGTCGTGGGAGCGGGTCGAGGAGGCGCTGATCCGCGCGGACGTGGGTGTGCCCGCGACCGTCGAGCTCGTCCAGAAGCTCGAGGCGCGCGAGCCTGCGAGCGAAGGAGAGCTCGTCGAAGGGCTCCAGGAGCTCGTCGAGGGGATGATGACCGCGGACGGCGGCGGGCGGCTCGCACTGGGCGCGGAGCCTGCGGTGATCCTCGTCGTCGGCGTCAACGGCACGGGGAAGACGACCACGATCGGCAAGCTCGCCTCCCGCCTTCGCGACCACGGCCACTCCGTGGTCGTGGCGGCGGCGGACACGTTCCGCGCGGCCGCCGATGAGCAGCTCGAGATCTGGGCCGACCGCGCGGGCGCCGACTTCGTGGGCTCCACTCACGGCGCGGATCCTGCGGCAGTTGCCTTCGACGCGATCGAGGCGGCCGAGGCGCGCGGGCGCGACGTCGTCATCGTGGACACGGCCGGCCGCCTGCACACGCAGACCAACCTCATGGAGGAGCTCGCGAAGATCCGCCGCGTGATCGCCCAGCGGCTGGACGGCGCGCCGCACGAGACGCTCCTCGTCGTCGATGCGACCACCGGCCAGAACGGCCTGCAGCAGGCGCGGCTCTTCGGCGAGGCGGTGCAGGTCTCAGGCGTCGCGCTCACCAAGCTCGACGGCAGTGCCAAGGGCGGGATCGCGGTCGCGATCGCGCACGAGCTCGGCCTCCCCGTCAAGCTCGTGGGCGTGGGCGAATCGCTCGACGACCTGCAGCCCTTCGACGCCGGCGAGTTCGCCCGGGCCTTGGTGTCTGCGGATGGCTGACGGCGTCTTCCTCATCACGGGCGCCTCGAGCGGGATCGGCGAGCAGACGGCGCGCCGGGCGGTCGAGGCCGGCTACCGCGTCGTGCTCGGCGCGAGGAGCCTCGACAAGCTGGAGGCCCTCGTCGCGGAGCTGGGCAGCGACCAGGCGATCGCGCAGCGCTGCGACGTCACCGAGTGGGCGGACCAGGAAGCGCTCGTCGCCGCAGCCCTGGACCGCTTCGGCCGACTAGATGTCGCTCTCGCGAACGCGGGCTTCGGCGCGAAGCGCGGCTTCCTCGAGGAGAGCCCGGAGTTCTGGAAGAGCATGGTGCTCACGAACGTCTACGGCTGCGCGCTCACCATCCGCGCGACGCTCCCGGCTCTGAAGGAGTCCCGGGGCCACCTGCTCCTGACCGGCTCGGTCGCCGGGCGGCGGGCTCTGCCCG
>JAICVP010000364.1 GCA_025935275.1 Thermoleophilia bacterium | reverse complement strand
CGGAACATCGGCCTCCGCAGCACGATGGTCTCGGCGATCCGGCGGACGGTGGAAAGCGGGGGCTTCCTGGAGATCGAGACGCCGATCCTCTTCAAGCCGACACCGGAAGGCGCACGGGATTTCATCGTCCCGAGCCGCCTCCAGCCCGGCCGCTTCTTCGCGCTGCCCCAGTCGCCGCAGATCCTGAAGCAGCTGCTCGTGATCGGGGGCTTCGACCGCTACTTCCAGATCGCGCGCTGCTTCCGGGACGAGGACCTGCGCGCGGACCGGGTGCAGGAAATCACGCAGCTCGACGTCGAGATGGCCTTCCCGGACCAGGAGTTCCTCTTCGCTCTGATGGAGCAGATGATCCAGGCGGTGTGGCGCGACTGCCTCGGCGTCGAGATCGAGGCGCCCTTCCCGCGGCTTCCGTGGGCGGAAGCGGACGCGCGCTATGGCTCGGACAAGCCCGACCTCCGGTTCGGGCTCGAGATCGAGGACGCCACCGAGCTGACGCGCGATTCCCAGTTCGGCGTCTTCGCTGGCGCGCCGTGCGTGCGTTTCATCCGGGTGCCGCAGGCCTTCTCCCGCGCGGAGCTCGAGCGGCTCGAGGAGGTAGCGAAGGAGTGGGGGGCAAAAGGCCTCGCCTATCTCGTCTGGGACGAGGAGGGCGAGGTGCGCTCGCCGATCGCGAAGTTCCTCTCCGAGGAAGAGCTCGCGGAGTTCCGCTGCGACCCGGGCTACAGCGTTCTCTTCGCCGCCGACGAGCCGGCCAGAGTCTCCCGCGTGCTCGGCGCGCTTCGGCTCCAGCTCGGCCGCGAGCTCGAGCTCATCGATGAAGACGCCTGGAACTGGGTCTGGGTCACCGACTTCCCCATGTTCGAGTGGTCAGAGGAGGACGGCAGGTGGGGCGCCGTCCACCACCCGTTCACCCGGCCGGCGCCCGGCTTCGAGGACAGCTTCGACCAGCATCCGGCGAGCGCGCTGGCCCACGCGTACGACCTCATCGGCAACGGCCAGGAGCTGGGCGGGGGCTCCTTCAGGATCCACGAGGCGGACATCCAGTCGCGCGTCTTCTCGCTCCTGCAGCTCTCGCCCGAGCAGCAGCGGGTGAAATTCGGCTTTCTCCTCGACGCGCTGGCGATGGGCGCGCCCCCGCACGGCGGGATCGCCTTCGGGATCGACCGGATGATGATGGTGCTCGCCCGCGAGCCGAATCTGCGCGACGTGATCGCCTTCCCGAAGAACCAGGCAGGCGTCGATCCGATGAGCGGTGCCCCCTCCGAGGTCGAGGAGGAGCAGCTGCGGGAGCTCGGAATTCAGGTCCGCCCCGAAGCCCGTCAAGAAAGCGGGCCCACCGGCCGATGAGCTAGTCATACTTTCTGGCGAAACCCGTGGTGCACGGGGGAGTGGAGGCGTAGAGCAGATGTCGAGTCAAGATCCAAGTCGGGTAGGAGGGCCTGCCCTCACGCCGCTGCCGCGGCTGGAGGATCTACCGCGCTCGGGCGAGGGCTACGACCGCGACAAGGTCGGGGAGGCGTTCGAAGCCTTCCGCAGGCACGTGACCGCGCTTCAGGCGCAGCTCCGCGTCCTGCAGGCCGCGCCGCGCAGCGCGATCACCGAGCCTTCCGGCCACGCCGTCCGCATGGACGCGCTGCACCTCATCCGCTCCGCCGCCGAGTTTGCCGACACGATCGAGCGCGACGCGCAGGAGGCCGCCGCCAAGCAGGTCGGCAAGGCCGAGCAGGAGAT
>JAICVP010000159.1 GCA_025935275.1 Thermoleophilia bacterium | reverse complement strand
TGCGATCGTCGAGTCGTTGGCGACGGCCTCGTCCACGAGCTGGATGGAGCGCTCCTGGCCCACGGCGAGGGGCGTCATCGAGTCGGGGAAGACGACGGTCTCCTTGAGCGGCAGGATCGGGAGCGTCTCGGAGACGGCCTCTTGGTCGGGCCGCACGGTTTCTTCGACGGCGCTCATGCGTCCTCGGTCGACTGAATCGTGAGCTTGACCGCCGCCGGCGCCTTCCGGGCCAGCGGCAGGTGGATGGAGAGAAGGCCGTTCTCGTAGGTCGCGCTCGCGGCCTCCGAGTCGACTGCGTCGTTCAGCTGCACGCGGCGCTCGAACACGCCGTAGTCGATCTCGATGTGCTGGTAGGAGCGCTGGTCTCCCGCCGGCCGGGAGCGTCGCCCGCGGACCACGAGGATGCCGTCGACCACCGCTGCCTCGACGGCGTCGGGGTCGACGCCCGCCAGCTCGACGACCACGGTGACCGCGGGCGGATCGTCGGTGCGGTAGACGTCGAGCGCAGGGCGAAAGCCGGCGCGCCGGGCAACGAGCCGGGGCACCTGGCAGAGGTCGGCGAAGAGCTCCTCCATCTCCGACTTCATACGGTCGATCTCCCTGCGTGTGGTCATGAGACAATCGTACCGATGGGCCGCATTCTCAAAGCGTCGCCTCTGGGCCTTGGTCTCGTCCTCTATCTCTGGGTGGCAGGCGTCCGCAACGTGGACCGCGCGAAGGCCCGAAAGCGGGCTCGCCGGGCTGCTAACTTAGTGAACGCTAACCAGCGGGAGGAGTAGGACGTGGAGCGTTGGACGCGGGCGATGATCCGCTACCGATGGTGGGTCGTCGCCACGTGGATCGTGCTGCTCCTCACCGGGATGTACGCCACCTCCGGGCTGAGCGACCTCCTCACGAACCGCTTCACCCTGCCGGGAACCGACACCGCTCGCGCCGACTCGATCCTGGAAGACCATTTCGGCCAGAAGACCGTCGGGTCGTTCACCGTCGTCGTCAAGGGCCGGCCCGGATCGGCGAATGAGCTTCTGCCCACCGTCCGCGAGCGCGCAGAGGCCGCGGCGAAGGAGCTTCCGACCGGTCAGCTCGCGGGCGTGCAGGCCGTGTCCGACGCGATCGTCAGCGCGACGATCGTCTCCAACCTCGAGCCCGCCGATGCCAAGGGCTACACGGACGACATGCGCGCCGCCGCGGGCCGCATTCCCGGCGCAACGGTCTACGTCTCCGGCCAGGCGGCCATCGAGCACGATCTCGACCCGGTCTTCGGGCACGACCTGAAGGTCGGGGAGCTCTTCATCGCCATCCCCATCGCGGCGCTGATCCTGGCCTTCGTCTTCGGGACGCTCGCGTTCCTGCTGCCGCTCATCTTCGCCGCGGCCGCGATTCCGACCACCCTCGGAATCATCTGGATCTTCGCTCACCTGATGGAGCTGACCACGTACCTCCAGAACCTGGTCATGCTCATCGGGCTCGGGATCGCGATCGACTACTCGCTCCTGATCGTCTACCGCTACCGCGAGGAGCTCCGGTCGGGGAAGTCCAAAGAGGACGCCATTGTGCGCACGATGGAGACCGCCGGCCGCGCCGTGGTCTTCAGCGGTTCAGCGGTCGGAATCGGGCTCGCGCTGATGCTCTTCATGCCGCTGCCATTCATGCGCGGCTTCGGGATCGGAGGCCTCGTCATCCCGCTCGTCTCCGTTGTCTGCGCGCTCACTCTCTTGCCCGTGCTCGTCTACTTCCTGGTGAACGGGCTCGATCGCGTGCGCATCGTGCCCAGGCGCGTGATCGAGAGCCGCGACTCGGAGTACAACTTCTGGTGGCGGCTCTCCCGGGGCGTCATGCGCCACGCGCGGCTGGTTGCCGCAGTGACGACTGCCTTCCTGCTCCTCCTCGCGCTTCCCGTGCTCTGGCTCGAGGTCGGGCCGGGTTCCAACAAGGGCATCCCGCAGAACCTTGAAGGCGTCGAGGGCCTGAACGTCATCTCGGACGCGGTCGGCGAGGGTGCGCTCGCCCCGACGGCGCTCGTCGGCGACACGGGCCGGGCCGGAGGCGTGGACGAGACCGCCGTGCGCGCGGCCATCGGCCAGCTCGAGCAAGGTCTTCGGGCCGACCCGGAGGTAGCCGCCGTGAAGTTCGGAGAAGGGTCGCAATACGTCGACCCGACCGGCCGTTACTTCCACGTCGACGTGGTCGGAAAGAGCGAATACGGCTCGCCGCCGGCGCTCCAGTTCGTCGACCGCCTGCGGGACGACATCGTCCCGGCGGCGGGCTTTCCGGACTCTGTGAGCGTCTACGCGGGGGGTGGGCCCCCGAGCGGCGTCGACTTCCTCGACGTCACGTACGGAGCATTCCCGTGGCTCGTCCTCGGGGTCTTGCTCTTGACGTACATCCTGCTCCTCCGCGCGTTCCGCTCCGTCATCCTTCCGCTCAAGGCGATCATCCTGAACCTGCTCTCGATCGGCGCCGCGTACGGCTTGCTGGTCATGTTCTTCAAGTGGGGCGGAGCCGGGGCCGTCGGGCTCATCAGCTTCGACCAGATCGAGGGCTGGATCCCCGTGTTCGTGTTCGCCATGGTCTTCGGGCTCTCCATGGACTACGAGGTCTTCCTCGTCAGCCGCATGCGCGAGGAGTGGGACAAGGGGCACACCAACGAGGAGGCCGTCTCGGCCGGGCTCGCGAAGACCGGCCGAATCGTGACGGCCGCGGGCCTCGTCATGTTCGCGGCCTTCATGGGCTTCGTCGCGGGCTCGATCGTCGGGCTCCAGCAGTTCGGCTTCGGGCTCGCAGCCGCAATCCTCATCGACGTCACGATCGTCCGTGCCCTGCTCGTGCCGAGCGCGATGAAGCTCTTCGGCCGCTGGAACTGGTGGCTGCCCGGGAACGTCGCCCGAATCCTCCGCGTGAAGCCATCTCCGCTGCGACGCCCCGACCCGGTGCCGAGCCCCGGCGGGCGTTAGGGTTCCGCGCATGGAACTGGAGGTCGTCGAGGGCGACATCACGGCGCTCGAGGTGGATGCGGTCGCGAATGCCGCGAACAACGAGCTCTGGATGGGTGCCGGAGTCGCGGGTGCAATCAAGCGCGCGGGCGGCGCCGAGATCGAGCAGGAGGCCGTCGCCCAGGCCCCGATCGAGGTCGGCCAGGCAATCGCCACGGGCGCGGGGAATCTGCCCGCGAAGCACGTCGTCCACGCCGCCGTGATGGGCCAGGACCTGCAGACGTCTGCCGAGCTCATCTCCCAGGCGACGAGGCGGACGCTCGAGGTCGCGGACGAGCTCGGCTCGCGCTCGCTGGCGCTGCCGGCGTTCGGCACCGGGGTCGGCGGCTTCCCAATCGAGCGCTGCGCGGAGCTGATGGTGACGGAGGCGCGCGCCTTCGAGCCTGCGAACCTGGAACGGGTGGTCTTCGCGGTCTTCGGCCAGGACGCCGAGCAGGCTTTCCGGGCCGCGGTCGGCGAATAGCGCCGCACTCGTTCGCCGTCCCTCGAGGCCTCGACTGGTGGCGCGGCGAGCCGGGCGGCCCCGAGTGGCTCGAGCAGTTACCGATGCTGGTGGCCGAGCTCGCCGAGGAATGGTCGTTGGAGCTCGAGGCGCCGTTCGAGCCGGCGCACGTCTCGCTCGTCCTGCCGGCGCGGCTCCGGGACGGCGCTGATGCAGTCCTGAAGGTCAACTTTCCGGAGCCCGAGAGCGAGCACGAAGCCGACGCCCTCGCGAGGTGGGAGGGAACCGGCGCCGTTCGCCTGCTCGTCCACGACTCCGAGCGGCGAGCGCTGCTCGTCGAGCGCTGCCTCCCGGGCACGTGTCTGTGGGAGGTGGAGGAGGACGAGGCGAACGAGATCGCCGCGGATGTTCTGGCCCAGCTCTGGGAGGCGCCCCCGGCCGGCGAGTTCCGGCTGCTCGCCGACGAGGCCGCACGGTGGGCGGACAGCCTGCCGGAAAGCTGGGAGGCGGCCGGGCGTCCGTTCGACCGCGCATTGCTGGACGAAGCCGTGGGTTTCCTGCGGGCCAAGCCTCCGCAGGAGGACCCGGTCCTGCTGCACCAGGATCTTCACGGCGGCAACATTCTCCGCTCGGCGCGCGGTTGGCTCGCGATCGACCCCAAGCCCCTCGTCGGAGAACGGGCTTTCGACGTCGCGTCGCTCCTTCGCGACCGCAGGGAAGCGCTCGCCGCGGACCCGGAGGCTGCCGCCCGTATGAGACGGCGCCTCGACCTCTTCTCGGCTCGGCTCGGACTGGACCGCGAACGGGTGCGCGGCTGGGGAATCGCTCATGCGCTTGCGTGGGGCTTCGAGGGCGACCGCGCCCTTCCCGGGCATGTGGAGTGCGCCCGGCTGCTCATGGGCTAGGGTCGCGGCGTGCGCGTCCTCGTTCCCGGTGGAGCCGGCTTTCTCGGCAGTAACTTCGCCGCGCGGCTGGCAGCGGCCGGCAACGAAGTCGTCGTGCTCGACCGCCTTACGGACTTCGGCAATCTGGCGCGCCTCGAGGGAGTGCCGCACGAGTTCGTGCAGGGTGACGTCGCCGATGCGGTCACGGCGACCGGCGCCGCTGACGGCTGCCAGGCGATCGTCAACTTCGCCGCCGAGACGAACCTCGACGCCTCAGGCCTCGCTTCCGGTGGCTTCATCGTCACCGACGTCTACGGGACGCACGTGCTGCTCGAGTTCGCGCGAGTCGCGGGGATCCGCTACGTGCAGGTCTCGACCGCCGAAGCGGAGCAGCCGGAGACCGCGCCAGCCGCCTCGAAGGCCGGGGGCGACCTCCAGGTGCTCGCCTACGCGCAGGCGTACGGGGCGAATGCCTCGATCGTGCGGGGCCCGTCCGCCTACGGGCCCTTTCAACACCCGGACGCCGAGCCCGCCGCGGCAATCGTGCGTGCCCTCGAAGACGACAGCCCGCCGCCCGCGTCGCTCGCCGGCCCGTGGATTCATGCCGACGACCACAGCGCCGCCGTGCAGCGGGTGCTCGAGGAGGGCGAGGCGGGGAAGATCCACGTGCTCGGCGAGGGCGATCTGCGCACGCCGCTGGAGCAGGGGCTGGCCGAGACCGTGGAGTGGTACAGGGCGCGGCGCGACTGGTGGGAGCCGATCAGGACCAGGACGAGCACGCCCTCGCCCGAAGAGCAGTACGCGCGCCGCGGCTCCTAGCG
>JAICVP010000189.1 GCA_025935275.1 Thermoleophilia bacterium | reverse complement strand
GTGACGCCGCACAGTTCTCCGCCGCCCTTCATTGGCATCTCGCTTCCGACTTCGCTTACGGAGCGCGCTGGTCGCGCTCTTCGTACTCGCAGCGCTCCTGCTGTCGTCCTCTCCGCCCGCAGCCACGCTCCAGGTCCGGATCACGTCTCCGTCCACCGCTGAGAGGCTCACCGGCGTCGTCACGTACGCGGCCTCAACTCGCTCGGCGAGCAAGGTGAAGTTCTACGTTGACGGCAGGCTGCTCGCGGTCGACCGGACACGTCCGTTTTCGACCCGACTGGACACGCGTCGGCTCTCGTCCGGCTCTCACGTGTTGAAAGCGGCCGCCGTCAACCGTTCGGGCGTCGTCTCGAAGAGGATCACTGTCAAGGTTCGCAACAACAGGCTCGACACGATTCCGCCAAGCGCTCCTTCCGGACTGGCCGTGACCGAAAGCGCCGAGGCGCAACTCTCCTTCGCCTGGCTGCCCTCAGGGGACAACCGCGGTGTGGTCGGGTACGACGTGCTGCTCGATGGGCTGAAGAAGAACGAGACCCCGGTGGCGAATGCAGTGATGAGCGGTCTTGCTTGCGGCCAGTCGTACACGCTCGGCGTACGGGCCTTCGATGCGGCCGGCAACAGGTCCGGAGTCTCGTCGCTCCCCGCCGCGACCGCTCCCTGCGAGCACACAGATGGACTGAACTGGTACCCGGGGTATTACGTGCTCGCTCACGGCACGACGGCGTCGGCCAAACAGAGGATTCTGGACGACCCTCTCGTCGCGCCGTTCACCGGCGTGCAGTTTCGGTACCACTGGTCGGAAACCGAGCTCGCCCCCGGCGACTACACCCAAGGGTTCGCGCAACTCGACGCGGACCTGGAGAACGTCGCGGGCCGGGCGAAGAAGCTACTCGTCATGCTCCAGTACAAGAAGCACGACGGCACGGCAGCCGTGCCCACTTATCTGCAGAGCGATGGGCCCTGGTGCAGCGGGCGCTACTGCGGCGAGCTGGTTGAGGGTGATAGACGGCTGGGGATGGTCTGGAATGCCGCCGTGAGTGTCCGCCTCCAGGCATGGGTCTCGGCCATGGCAGCGCATCTCGAGTCCAGCCCCTACGCGTCGTACGTGGCTGGAATCGTCTTCAATGAGACGTCGCTGCCGACGCTCGACCAGACGCTTTTGGCCGAAGCCGGCTATGACCCGTACGCGTACATGACCGGCTTGCAGACAGATCTGCTGGCAGCAGTCGACGCTGCCCCTCACCTGCCTGTCTTCTACTACCACGAAGGTGGTTTCGTCAGCATGGATGGTGAGTCGGTGAACGCCGGCAGCGTCATGGGGGATTGGATGCTCCAGCACCCGCACACTGGAACCGGGACCCCTGACCTCAAGCCTAAGGAACCCAAATCTTCGGGGCACCCATGCGCCAACCCGACGTATCAGGGACGCATCCCGTGTAACCCGGACGTGCAAGCAGGCGACTACGCCCTCAGCCGAACCGATTCCCTCGATCAGTCTTTCCAGTACGCCACCGGCCCAGCCCCCGACGGCTTGCTCGCCTCGTACCTGACCTTCTCATACGGAGTCGGGTCCGGCCCGAACGCCTTCACGTTCGAGGACGTGTCTCGGTACATCACGAGTCATCCAATGCCCAACACGTCCGTACCCGCGGGCTGGTAGCGGTGCGATTCGCTCCTCCGGATCGAGGCGGGGGCTCCTAGCCGGCTCGTTCGCCCATGCGGCGCAGCCTAGTCCGAGCTCTCTGACTCGGGATTCACGGCGTCGAGCGGCGGTTCGCCCGACTCCGTCTCGAGTTCGTGACCCGGCGCAACTGCGTCAAGGACCGGTTCAAGCGCCGAAAGGGGATCGAGGGGGTCGCGACCGAGCTGACGACGGATCTCGAGCCACTCCTGATCGGTGGACGTCCGGAAGGGGTACCAGACGCCGGGAAAGGCCTCCACATCCTGGCCGTGCCAGATCTTCTCAGGCGTCGTCGCCGAAATGCTCGACTCTTGAGACGAGTGCCGGCGGTGGTTCCCGTCGCGGGCGATCTCGTACACCAGCATGCCGCGCTTCCCGGAGGTCTCCGTCTGACTTACCCGTAGAAGAACCGCGCCTTCGGGAAGGTCGCTGAAACCGTTGACCTCGACCGCGGAGATGTTCTCACCCATCGCGATGTCGAGAAGGTAGAGCACCGTGAGGTGCTGCTCGATCGTCATCTCGCCAGCGTTCATAGCACGCGCGTCTCGTCAGTTGACGTCGAAGACAAAGACGGCATCCCTGCGTGGATCTTCACGTGCCCGCGCGTCAGCCGTCAAACCCGGTCCGATCATCCCCTTCCGGTCGATCAATAAACCGACCTGCCGAGTCGGATGGTGCGTTCTTCTCGTCATCTGCGGTCAACAGTTCCAACACCTCAGAATCGACCGATTTGGTGATGACGCCGTCAGCGATCAGGACCCGCCGACTCTGCTGCCCCATGTTCTCCGGCACATCGGACTCGGGATCAACTCGTTCTTTCTAACCTTTGCTGACTCTTTACATGGCCCCAGAGCAGGCTCAGTCGGGTAGCCCAGCTTCTGCGGCGACTTCCATGGCTCACGAAGCTCAGCTCAATCCGATCTTCATCTGAAGCTCGTAAGGATTTCGAGCGACCGTAAGGATTGTCGGCGACCGAGCGTCTCTGATGAGCACGGGGGCTGAATCTGCTCCTGGGACGGAGAAAGGGAGCTTCACCCGGGTCTGGGTGAGTCCGGGCCCCTCTTGATTCGGCCGGCAGTTGTAGAGGTAGGTAGTGCGAGCAGAAACATCGTCCCCTTCCTGGCCACGTCGTGGACATCTGATCGATGCAGACCGTGATGGCATCTCAGCGGGTCGATGACGACCGCATAGAGGAGCAGCGCGGGAAGCGATCCCGAGGTCTGCACCGGTCTACACGGCTCGCGCTTGTGTCAGCTGCGGCACGCCTGGCCGCACGCGGATTTCGAAGTCCGCTGCTCTATCCGCTGAGCCCCAGGGCCCGAGGGCTCAGTGTAGCCCGGCGGCCCATCAGGCCTTGGAAGGCGCTTGAATCCGGCGCTCGGCGGCCTGACCCTGCCGGAGTTCACGGCTTCGCTCCGTCTCCGCGTTGATCTCCGCCCCGAGGAGAAGCGAGAGGCCCGACAACCAGAGCCACGTCAGCATGACGATGACGGCCGCCAAGGATCCCCAGGTCTTGTTGTAGGACGAGAACATCGACGTGTAGACGGCAAAGAGCCCCGAGGCCACGAGCCAGACCACGACCGCGAAGAGAGATCCCGGAGTGACCAGCTGCCAGCGCGGATGCTCCACATTCGGAGCCAGGTAGAGCACCGTGGCAAAGACGAGGAGCAACGCGCCGATGAGAATCGGCCACTGGGCGATCCACCAAGCCCACCCGATGAAGCCTTCGACGTCGAGCGCACTTCCGATCCACTGGGAAATGACGGGGCCCAGGACGAGGAGCCCAAAGACGAGCAGGAAAGCCAGAGCGAGGCCGATCACCATCTGGACAGCAACCACGCGCTGCTTCACAAATCCGCGCGTCTCCTCCCGGTCGTACGCGCCGTTGACCGCACGCATGAATGCCGTCATCGCCCCGGTGGTCGTCCAGAGGGCGAGGGCAAAGCCGACGATGACCATCGCGAGGCTGCCGTTCGCGTTTTCCCTCATGCGGCGGAGGCTGTCTTCGATCAGCTGCGTCGCCTGCGACGGGGCGACCGTGCCGAGCTTGTCGATCAGCGTCGTGATCGCCTCCGTGCTGGCGATGAGCGAGAAGAGGCCTACGGCGACGAGAAGCACCGCTGGGACGGCGAGAAAGGAGTAGTAGGCGAGCGCTGCGGCGCTGTCTGTGATGCCGTGGGCGAGTGCCTGCTTGACCGCTCGCACGACGATCGCCTTGTAGTCGCTCTTCGAGAGGTCGGTCAGGCCGGGGTCCGCAAGTTCTGGCTCCCGAAGCTCGGGCTGCGGTGTCGGGACATCCTCCTCCTCGGCGGAGAGGTCGGCCTCGTCGCCTGCGCGCTCGTCTTCCTCGCGCTCGTTGCCGCGTTTCAGTAGTCGCATCCTGAATGGGTATACCCAGGCGGTATCGTTTTTCCACGCGGGCGTTGCGGAACTGAAGACGCGACGGGTTTAGGTCCCGTTGGGCTTCGGCCCTTGGAGGTTCGAGTCCTCTCGCCAGCACCTCAACGGAAACCCCTGCAAACGGGGAGGCGTGCTCGGGGCTGTGAGTTTGTGGCGGTGGCCAATCCCTGCCGCTTGGGGGAGGACTGAGTGTCTCCCGAGCTCCCCCGGATCATCAAGCTCGGGCAGGTTCGCCGCTCCGTCGCGTTGCTCGCACCCCCGAATCCCGGCTCTTTAGTGGGTCTTCGTTCACTCGGGGCCACCATGACGCGCGGAATCTC
>JAICVP010000200.1 GCA_025935275.1 Thermoleophilia bacterium | reverse complement strand
CGGAGCGCCCGAGGATCTCGTGCGTGATGGTCGTCCCGCTCTTCGGCACCTGGAAGAGGTTCTTCTTCGCGTCGTCGACAGCCTTCGAGATAGCGAGCGGGACCTCCCGCGCCTTCCCGTACCCGACGCCGACGCGGTCGACCTCGTCCCCGATGACGACGAGCGCGGTGAACGAGAACCGCCGGCCGCCCTTGACGACCTTGGCGACGCGGTTGATCTCGACCACCCGCTCCTTGAGCTCACGCGACTCGTACTCGAGATTGCGCTCGACCTGGCGTTCGACACTGCTCAAAACTTCAGTCCTCCTTCGCGCGCGCCGTCGGCGAGCGCCTTGACACGGCCGTGGTAGAGATAGCCGCCGCGGTCGAAGACGACCGATTCGACGCCCGCCTTCTTCGCGGCTGCAGCGAGCAACTTGCCGACCTCGGCCGCCTGCTCGGTCTTCGATCCCTTGAACGTCTTCTTGAGCTCGCCGTGGCCGGCCGCGGCGATCGTCTTGCGCTCGACGTCGTCCACGAGCTGGGCGGTGATGCCTCGGTTCGAGCGGAAGACGACGAGGCGCGGCCGGTCGGCGGTGCCGAGCACCTTGTGGCGCACGCGCTTGTGGCGGCGGAGGCGGGCTTCTCTGACGCTGAGCGCCGGCATTACGCTCGCTTCCCGACCTTGCGGCGCACGTACTCGCCCTCGTAGCGGATGCCCTTGCCCTTGTACGGCTCGGGCGGGCGCACGGCGCGGATCTCGGCGGCAACCTGGCCGACCTTCTGCTTGTCGATGCCCTTGACCACGACCTGCGTGGCGGCGGGCACCTCGAACGTGATCCCCTGCGGCGGCTTCTTCACGACAGGGTGGGAATAGCCGACGTTGAGCTCCAGGTCGGTGCCGCGCATGGACGCGCGGTAGCCGACCCCCTGGATCTCGAGGCTCTTCGTGAACCCGTTCGTGACGCCCTCGACCATGTTGGCGACGAGGCTGCGCGTCAGGCCGTGGAGGGCGCGGTCTTCCCCGCGCTCGGTCGGGCGCTTGACGACGAGCTCGCCGTCGCCCTGCTCCACGGTCATCCGCAGCGGCACGTTCTGCGAGAGCTCGCCGAGGGGGCCGTTAACCATCACGCGCCCAGGAGAGATCGACACCGAGACTCCGGCGGGCAACGGGATTGGGCTTTTTCCGATTCGACTCATCTCAGGGTGCTACCAGACGAAACACACGACTTCGCCGCCGACGCCGAGCTCCTGCGCCGTGCGGCTGGTGACCAGGCCGTTCGAGGTCGACATGATCGCGGTCCCCATTCCTCCGAGGACTCGCGGGAGGCGGTCCTTCGTCGCGTAGACGCGCCTGCCCGGCTTCGAGACCCGCTTCACGTCGGTGATGATCCGCTCGCGCTTGGGCCCGAACTTCAGCTCGATCACCAAGGTATCGAAGGACTCGCCCTTCTCGATGCGGTAGTCCTTGATGTAGCCCTCGTCGCGGAGCAGGCGCGCAATCTCCGTCTTCAGGTTCGAAGCCGGCATCTCGACGGTGTCGTGCAGCGCCTTGTTCGCGTTCTTGAGGCGGGCGAGCATGTCTGCAACTGGATCGGTCAGCATCGCTCTCTCCCTACCAGCTCGACTTCGTCATGCCCGGGATGACGCCCTCGTGGGCGAGGTCGCGCAGGCAGATCCGGCACAGGCCGAACTTGCGGTAGACCGCGCGCGGGCGGCCGCAGCGGTTGCAGCGCGTGTACTCCCGCGACTTGTACTTCTGCGGTCTCGCTGCCTTCGCGATCAGACTTTTCTTCGCCAACTGCTTTCCTTTCCTATGCTTCTGCGCGGAACGGGAGGCCGAGCTCGCGCAGGAGCGCGAGCGCCTCTTCATCCGTGTCCGCCGACGTCGTGATGGTGACGTCGAGGCCGCGCACGGTCTCGACGTCGTCGTAGTCGACTTCCGGGAAGATGATCTGCTCCCGGATCCCGATCGAATAGTTGCCCCGGCCGTCGAAGCTCGCCGGAGAAAGGCCGCGGAAGTCCCGGATGCGCGGCAGCGCGATCGAGACCAGGCGGTCCAGGAATTCCCACATGCGGGCGCCGCGGAGCGTCACCTTCGTGCCGATAGGCATGCCCTCGCGGATCTTGAAGCCGGCGATCGACTTCTTCGCGCGGGTGATCTGGGCCCGCTGGCCGGTGATGATGGTGAGCTCCTCGACGGCCTTGTCGAGGGCGCGCGCGTTGATCTTCGCGTCGCCGACGCCCATGTTGACCGTGATCTTCTCGACCTTCGGGACCTTCATCACGGAGCTGTACGAGAACTGCTCCTTGAGCCGGTCGCGGATCTCCGCGTCGAAGCGGTCCTTGAGGCGCGGCGAGTAGCCGTCGGCCTGCTTCTTCTTCTTGGTCGCGGTGGCCATTACCGGTCGAGCACCTCCCCGCAGCCTTCGCGCTTGCACACGCGCACCTTGATGCGACGACCCTTCTCGTCCTCACGAAACTCGTAGCCGACGCGCGACGCGCGACCGCAGGTCGGGCAGACGATCATCACCTTGGACACCGCGAGCGGCGCCGCCAGCTCGATGACGCCGCCGGGCTGGATCTGGGTCTGGCCCATCCGGCTCGAGTCCTTCATCGGGCGCGGCTTGCGATGGCGCTTGACGAGGTTCAGGTTCTCGACCATGACGCGCTGCTTCACGGGGTCGGCCTCGATGACGCGTCCCTGCTTGCCGCGGTCCTTGCCGGAGAGCACCTGCACCAGGTCGCCCTTACGGATTCTCATTGCGTTTGGCATCTACAAAACCTCTGGTGCTAGAGAGACGATCTTCATGAAGTTCTTCTCGCGCAGCTCACGGGCAACCGGCCCGAAGATGCGCGTGCCGCGCGGGTTGTTGGCCGTGTCGATGATCACCGCCGCGTTCTCGTCGAAGGCGATCGACGTGCCGTCGTCGCGCCCGAACGGCTTCTTCGTGCGGACGACCACCGCCCGGACGACCTCGCCCTTCTTGATCGTGCCCTGCGGGGTCGCGGTCTTCACAGTACCGACGATCACGTCGCCGACCCGCGCATAGCGGCGCTTGGAGCCGCCCATCACGCGGATGCACAGAAGCTCACGGGCACCCGTGTTGTCGGCCACGCGAAGCCGGGATTCCTGCTGGATCATCGGTTCCTACTTCGCCTCCTCGAGCACCTCGGCGAGGCGCCAGGACTTCGACTTCGAGATCGGGCGCGTCTCGACGATGCGGACGACGTCGCCCTGCTTCGCGACGTTCGTCTCGTCGTGCGCGTGGAACTTGCGCGAGCGGCGGACGATCTTCTTGTAGACCGGGTGCGGCTTCAGCGTCTCGACGCGGACGACGATGGTCTTGTCCATCGCGCTCGAGACGACGACGCCGCGGCGCTCCTTGCGCTTGCCACGCTCGTGCTCGGGCTTCGGCAACCGGACGATCGCGGCTCGCGTGGACGGGCGCTCGCGCTTCACCTTTGTGCGCGGGCGGCGCTGTGAGCGCGGAAGGCGCTTCTTCTTCGGCTTGGCCGGCTCGAGCACGGCACCGGCACGCTCGATCTCGCCGTCATCGGAAACCTCGGCGACGGGTACTGCTTCACCGGAAGCCTCCCCCACCACCGGCTCCGCATCGTCGATGACCTCGCCCACGCGCTCGTCGGACTCGGCCTCGATCGATTCCTCGGCGGCAACGGCGGCCTCAGCGGGAGCCTCCTCGGCGGCGGGCGCCTCGGCAGGCGCCTCTTCCGCGACGGGCTCGGCAACCGGCTCGTCGGCAGGGGCGGTCTCCACCGGAGTCTCCTCGGCGACGGGCTCTTCAGCCGGAGTCTCGTCGGCCGGAGTCTCTTCGGCGACCAGTTCGACGGGCGCCTCCTCGGCGGCCGGCTCCTCGACGGGAGCCTCCTCGGCCTTCGCCTTCGGAGCAACCTTCTTCTTCGGCTCGGCCTTCTTCTTGGCGGGAGCCTTCTTCTTCGGCTTCTCCTCGGCCTCCGGAGCCTCGGCCTCCGTGGTCTCCTCGACGGCGTCCTGAGGCTGCTCTTCTTCTGTCTTCCTGGGTCTTGCCATCTACCTTCTCTCCAACGTCGAATGGCGCTCGGCCTGAACGGTCAGGATCCGGGCGATCTCACGCTTCGCGATCGCGATGCGGGCGGTGTT
>JAICVP010000233.1 GCA_025935275.1 Thermoleophilia bacterium | reverse complement strand
TTCGATCCGTGTTCTCCCGGAGAGGAAATCACCTCGTATGGATGACGACCCGTACCCGTCCGTCGGCGACCCTCGTCCCGTGGCGCACCAGGGTCTAACGCCGGAGGTACCGATGGGCGCTCCGCCGCCGGAGCCGCTCGCGGTGAAAGAGGTGCGCTCGACTCCAAGGATCGGGATCTGGTCCTGGAGCTTCGTCGGGTTCGTGGCCGCAACAGTCATCGTGGCCGTCGCGCTCGGCGCCGTGAGCGAGATCGTGCTCCCGGCGGTCTTCGCGGCGGTGCTGGCCGTGGTCTTCAAGCCATTGGTTGGGAAGCTCGAGCGTCGGGGGCTCAAGCCGACGCTGGCCGCAGGCGTGATCGTCCTCGGCCTGGCCGCGTTGATGACCGTCGTGGCGATTGGCACCGTGCGCGGCATCGTCCAGCAGAGGGACGAGATCGGCGCCTCGGTCGACGCGGCGATGGCGAACGCGAGCGCCGAGCTCGATGTCGACGAAAAGTCGCTGGGGGACGCCCGGGCGGCCGCCGAGGAGACGACACCGGCTGTGGCAGAAGGGTTTCTCACCAAGGTGGTTTCAGGCATCGACGCGCTGATCGGCCTGGCGGGAGGCCTGATCCTCGGCGCGCTGATCATGTACTACCTCCTGAAGGACGGCACCAGCCTGCGGCGCTCGGTCGTCGGGCAGATCGCTCCGTCGATTCGCGACGAGGTGGACAGCTTCATCGGCGACGCGTGTCAGATCCTCCGCAGCTACGGGCGAGGCCGTACGGTCATGTCCGCGATCGTTGCAGCGGTCATCGGCGTTGCGAGTCTGCTGCTCAGCCTTCCACTCGTGTTCACGATCGTGGTGGCGAACTTCATCGGCGGTTACATCCCCTACATCGGCGCGTTCCTCGGTGGCGGGCTGGCCGTGATAGTCGCGTTCGGCGAGGGCGGGCTCGACGTGGCCATTGTCATGCTGGTCGTCGTCGTTGCCTCGAACCTGCTGCTGGAGAACTTCGTCGAGCCCCGGGTGATGGGGCGCACGCTCCACATCCACCCGCTTATCGTGCTCGTCGTCACGGCGCTGGGCGGCTTCCTCTTCGGCATCGTTGGCCTCATCCTGGCCGTCCCGTTCACCGTGATCGCCGGAAACGGCATCGCCCGCCTCCGGGCGAGAGGCTTCTTCCAGCTGGTGGCCGATCGAGCCCAGCCGACCATCCAGAAGGCGCTCGACTGACATGCCCGAGGCCTTGCCACCACCCGAGTTCATAGGGGAGACACGCCTCGAGCGGCGGCTCGACAGATGGGTAGACCGCGCCGTCACCCCGCGCGGAGCCGCGATCGTGATCGCCACCGCGACGATCGCGATCACCTTCGCGGCCGGCCTGGTGATGAGGCTCATCGACCACGAGAACTATCCATCGCTTGGATCGGCGCTCTGGTGGGCAGTTCAGACGACCTCCACCGTCGGGTACGGCGACCACGTTCCGACGACGGCCGCGGGGCGGCTCCTCGCCGCGCTCGTCATGTTCTTCGGCATCGGCTTCCTGGCCGTCATCACCGCGGCGATTACCAGCACGTTCGTCGCGCGTAACGCGGATCGGGCAGAAATGAACGACGCGGAGGCTGCGACGGCGGAGCAGATCCACGAGCTCGACCGGCGCCTCGATCAGCTCGACCGGCGGCTCGAGCGGATCGAATCGGCAGTCACCGGCCCAAAGACAGGTCGATGAGCGACGTGGACGACCGCCCGTCCGACCCGGCCGCCGACGGCCTCGACCGGCTCGGCGCCTCGTCTAGCGAGAAGGGCACCGCTGAACGCCATGTCGCGCTCGCCGTCCCGCTGCGCGCCGCGGAACGGAACCGCCGCGTTGCGGCGACAGTTCTCGCCGGCGGCTTCGCCTATCGGATCTTCCTCTGGTTGCTGCCGTTCGGCCTGATCGTCGGCGGCGCGCTCGGTTTCGCCGATGCCGGCGGCACGGAGGAAGCAGTCCAGGGCGGCGGCCTTCCGGGCGCGGTCACCAACGCAATCGGGGACGCCGCGCGTTCCTCGAACTCCAACTCGTGGTGGCTCCTGGCGGTGGGCATCCCGCTTCTCCTTTGGGCGGGATTCAGCGGAGCGAAGGCGATCCAGCTCATTCATTCGCTCGTCTGGGACGAGCCTCCTCCGAAGCCCCAGCCGCTCAAGATGTCACTTGCGTTCACAGGCGCGATCTGCGCGTTCCTCGCCGCGGTCGCCCTCACCTGGTGGGTCCGTGACGAGTGGCCGGGCTTCCTAGCGCCCATCCTCATGTTCGCGCCGCTTGCGGGACTGTGGCTCTGGGTGTCCGTTCACCTTCCACACCGCGACGCCCCCTGGCAGGCGCTGATTCCCGGGGCGCTCGTCGTCGCGATCGGCTTTCAGGTGCTCCACGAAGTGGTCGGACATTTCCTCGTGCCGAAGCTCGAAAAGTCGACCTCGCTCTACGGCGATCTCGGCGCCACGACGACGTTCCTCTTCTTCATGTACATCACCTCGATCCTCATCGTGACCGCGCCCGTGCTGAACAGCTCGCTCTACGACGAGCTCCGCAGCAGGCGAGACGAGCCGCAGCAGGACGCAACGACCAGTCCGGCCTGAGTGAACGTCTCAGCGAACGGGCGCCGTCGTTCGTGTCCTTCAATCGGCGCACCTACGAAGGCCTGGCGGCCGGGGCCGCTAAGAGCCGCCGGCCGCCACGTAACTGCTCGTCAGGCCGGAGCCCGACTCACGGTTCGATCGTCGACCATGTACGCCACGAGCAGCGCAAGCGGGAAAAAGACCAGGCTGAAGAGAAAGTAGAGGAAGAAACTGTGTCCCTTCCGGGCGGCAACGCGGGCCGGCCAGAAGGCGATGAGGACCCAAATGACGGCCCACAGGATGAACCAGAGCATGTACTACCTCCTTGAATTGATGTGTGTGCGGGGCGTCACGGACACTGGATGTCCTCGGTCAGCTGCTGCGCTGTGTCGGCGGCCTCGCCTGCTCGTGCCTGGGCATCGTCACCGCTCGACGTCGACAGCGACTCCAGGTCGGAAGCAAGGCTTTCGGCGGCAGTCGCCGCTTCTCCGGCCCCGGCCGCGCTGAGGGTCGGGGCGGCGGCCTCGAGAGTCGTCGCAAGAGATCCGAATCCGGCACGGACGTCCTCGCCGGCTTCCGTTCCGTTCGCCGAGATGTCCGTCAGGTCCGCCTCAAGATCCGACAGCTTGGAACAGAGTTGCGCCTGGGCGGCCTGGAGGCCGGCCACGACGGTACCGGAAGCGCCGCTGGTCGTGGCCGCCCCAGTCGGCACGCTGACCTCATTGTCGGATCCACAGCCGAGAGCCGAGATCGAGACCAACACGGCAACGATCACGGCGGCTCCGACACGGGTGATTTTCTTCCCCGAGCTCATGCGATCTCCTCGATCTCGCTCGGCCGCCAGGTCTTGTCGAAGTAGGGCTGGAGTGGGCTGTACAGCCGCAGGAT
>JAICVP010000100.1 GCA_025935275.1 Thermoleophilia bacterium | reverse complement strand
GCTGGAGCGGGTGCGCGCCGCCCTCGCGGAGAAGGAAACGTACCCGCGGGTCTACGTGTCGGAGTGGCTGGAGCCTCCGTATGCCGCCGGCCACTGGGTGCCCGACATGGTCTCGGCCGCGGGCGGCATGGAGATCGCGGGAATCGCCGGCGAGCCGTCCTTCCGCATGCGCTGGACGGATGTCGCCGGTCTCGAGCCCGACACCGTGGTGCTCGCCCCATGCGGCTTCGACCTCGACCGGACGCTCAGCGAGGTCGTGACGCTCGACCTCAGCGCACACCTCCTCGGCACGGCGGCGCGCCAGGAGAGCCGTGTCTTCGCGGTGGACGCGAACGGCTATTTCTCACGTCCGGGCCCGCGGCTCGTCGACGGAGTCGAGCTCCTCGCCTACCTTCTCCATCCGGACGCGTACTCGGACCCGGGGATCCCGTGGTCC
The DNA here is from genome assembly GCA_025935275.1 of Thermoleophilia bacterium. GTDB lineage: Bacteria > Actinomycetota > Thermoleophilia > Gaiellales > Gaiellaceae > DATEOR01. Next base: position 7,084 of record JAICVP010000100.1, on the reverse strand, counting down.
CGCGTCAGGGTGTGACGACGACCGCGCCGCCCCGAATCTCCGCACGAAAGACGCGGGCGGGCTCGTCGCCGAAGAGGCAAGCCCCGGTGGCCAGGTCGAACTTCCACGCGTGGTAGGCGCAGGTGAGCGTGTCACCGAGGATCTCGGCCTCGTGCAGCGGGTTGCCTTCGTGGGGACAGGCGTTGGCGAAGGCGTGCGCCTCGCCATCGACGACGAAGACCGCGACGTCTGTGCCTTCGACCTCGACGACCGCGCGGCCGTCCGCGTCGAGGCTCGAGAGCGGGATCCGAACGGGCTCCACGAGGCCTAGACTACTGCGCCCCGATGCCGCTCTATCTCCGTGAATCCGAGGTTGCCGAGCTCCTCTCGCCCGAGGATGCGGTCGAGGCGGTGGAGGGCTGCTTCCGGCGAATGGCTGCCGGGCGCGTCGAGCTTCGTCCGCGCTTCCGCCTCGGGCTCAACCCCGGCCTCCTGAACGTGCTGGCCGCAGCTGACCTCGAGCTCGGCGTGGCGGGCCTGAAGTCCTACGGCGTCTCCGAAGGGGGCGCGCGCTTCGTGGTCGTCCTCTTCGCTGCCGACCGCGCGGAGGTCCTGGCGCTCATCGAGGCGGACAAGCTCGGCCAGCTGCGAACCGGCGCCGCGAGCGCGGTTGCGGCCCGCCACCTCGCCCGGCCGGGCGCAAAGTCGCTCGGCGTGATCGGGACGGGCTGGCAGGCCGAGAGTCAGGTTCTCTGCATGCGCGCCGCCCTCCCCGATCTCGAGCGAGTCGTTGCTTACTCGCGGAACGAGGAGGCGCTCGCGCGGTTCTGCGAGCGCTTCGACGCCGAGCCGGGTGAGTACAACAAGGACGCGGCCGAGATGGACGTGGTCGTGACGATCACGAGCTCGAAGGATCCGGTTCTGCGCGGAGAGTGGCTCAAGCCGGGGGCCCTCGTCTGCGCGGCCGGCGCGAACAGGATCCAGTCGCGGGAGCTCGACAACGCGGTCGTCGAGCGCGCCGCTTTCGTCTGCTGCGACTCGAAGGAGCAGGCGAGGATCGAGGCCGGCGATCTCGTCGAGCCGGTCGAGCGCGGGGTGCTGGACTGGCTGGAGGTGCACGAGCTCTCCGAGGTCGTGGGCGGCGAGATTCAGGGCCGGGCGCAGGACGAGGACATCGTCCTCTTCAAGAGCCTCGGGATCGCAGCGGAAGATCTCGCCGTGGCCGCGCTCGTGCTCGAACGGGCGCGCGAGCGCGGGGTCGGAACCGAGCTCTAGCTAGCTCTCCCGCACCTGGTCGGCCGTCATGTTGGCGACGTCCTCGCCCACTGCCCGGATGACGTCGGGGCGCTCGAGCAGGCGTAGCCGCTGCTCGTCGGTGGCACGGTTCTTCAGGTAGGGATCGTCCAGAATCTCCTGTAGCGGCCGCCCGGAACGGTGCTCCCGAATGACGTACGCCGCCAGCGAATCCATCTTCGAGAGCGACTTGTGCTGGTCGGTGTCGCTCTTCCCGCCGAAGATCCGCGCGAAGAAGCCTGGCTTCTTCGGCTGCTGCTCCTCGATCTCGGACACGGAGCGATTGTATCCTGGGGTCCGTGCCGTCCGAGCCAGCGGGCACGCGCTTCGCAGAGCGGGTCTTCCACGGAGTGGGAGAGGACGGCGCCCGCGAGGAGATCGTCATCTGGATCGAGCGCCGGCAGGGAGCCCTCTGGGCGGTCGGGCGCGCGATCGATCCGAAGAACCGCTCGGTCAAGGCTCCGCGCGCCGATGACTACATCTTCGAGGGCTACGAGCTCGGCGACGCGCTCGAGGCCGCGAACAACGCGCTCTCGGACGACCTGGAGGTCTCGGCGGAAGACGGCGTCGAGGAACGCGTGAAGCGCTTCAACGAGGAAGAGCTCCTGAAGCCCCTAGAACGCTGGTTCTTCGGGCATAGCCCGAGCTAGGTCCCTGACGTTCTGGGGCGTCGTCAGGCGGGGCGGAGCCGGGCTTCGCCCGGCGGGAGCCCGCCGGCCAGGGCGTCAGGAGACCCCGATGCGCTCGGCGAGCTCGCGTGAAATCGCGTGCTCGCTTCCCTCCACGTCCACGGTGAGCGGGCCGCCGAACGGCTCCGACTTCCGCATCGTCACGCGCTGTCCGGGCACGAGCGTGAGTCCCGCGAGGTAGCGAAGCAGCTCGGCGTCACCGTCCGGGACGCGGCGCACGGTTGCCTCCTCGCCCGGCTCGAGGACGTCGAGCGAGCGCAGATCCTGCAGCGTGACGTTGAGCCGCGCGTCGGGAATCGGGTCGCCGTGCGGGTCGTGCGTGGGATAACCGAGCTGGGCGTCGATGCGCGCCTCGAGCTCCTCCGAGATCACATGCTCGAGCCGGTCGGCCTCGTCGTGGACCTCGTCGATCGGAACCCCGAGAGTCTCGGCGAGGTACAGCTCGAGCAGCCGGTGGTGTCGGATGACCTCGAGCGCGATCTTCGTGCCGGCGTCCGCGAGCTCGACCCCCCGGTAGGGCGCGTGGTTCGCGAGCCCCAGCGCAGCGAGCTTCTTGACCATGGACGTCACGGAGGAGGGCGCGACGCCCATCTCCCTGGCGATTGCCGTCGTCGTCGCGCGCTGCCCGGAGGACTGGAGCTTGTAGATCTCTTTCAGGTAGTCCTGGATGGCGACCGAGAGCTCAGGTTTAGGCACGTCAAAAATTGTACGCGCGGTCGGCACCCGGCACACCGGCTCGGCCACGTTGTTACCCTCGCCGCTTGCTTATCCGACTGGGGCATAGTCCGGACCCGGACGACGCGTTCATGTTCTGGGGGCTCAGCGCGGGAGTCGTCGACACCGGCGACTTCTCGTTCGAGCACGTCCTCGAGGACATCCAGACGCTGAACGAGTGGGCTCTCGAGGGCCGCCTCGAGGTCACGGCGATCTCGTTGCACGCCTATCCGTTTGTGCAGGACCGCTACGCGATCCTTCCCCACGGGGCGAGCATGGGCTCCGGCTACGGACCCATCGTCGTCTCGACCGAGCCTCTGACCCGGGACGACCTGAAGGAGATCGAGATCGCGGTGCCCGGCCGGATGACGACGGCCTTCCTCGTCCTACGGATGTACCTCGGCGGCGACTATCGCTTCCGCGAGGTTCCGTTCGACCAGATCATCGACGAGGTCAAGTCCGGGCACGCCCAGGCGGGCCTCCTCATCCACGAGGGCCAGCTCACCTACGAGTCGCACGGCTTGCACAACGTCGTCGATCTCGGCGAGTGGTGGCTACTGGAGACGGGCCTGCCGCTGCCGCTCGGGATCAACGTCGCCCGCCGCGACCTCGGGGACGACATGCTGCACGACCTCTCCGAGGTGCTCCGCGCTTCGATCGCCGCGGGTCTCGAGTCGCGCGACGAGGCACTTTCGTACGCCCTCCAGTACGGGCGCGGGCTCGACCGGCGCCTGGCCGACCGCTTTGTCGGCATGTACGTGAACCGCCTCACCGAGGACTACGGCGACGAGGGCCGAGAGGCTGTCGGCGAGCTCCTTCGCCGCGGGGAAGAGATCGGCGCGTTCGAGCGCCCCGTCCGCGTCGATTTCGTCTCGTAGCGCGGGACTAGACTGGCTTCGTGGCTGAAGCCGTCGTCCTCTCAGCAGTCCGAACGCCGATCGGGCGCTACGGCGGCGCCTTGTCGGGGGAGCGGCCGGACGACCTCGCGGCACTCGTCATCCGGGAAGCCGTCGAGCGGGCGGGCATCGATCCCGCCGAGATCGAAGACGTCTACTTCGGCGCCGCCAACCAGGCCGGGGAAGACAACCGCAACGTTGCCCGCATGGGCGCTCTTCTTGCCGGGCTGCCGCAGAGCGTTGCCGGCGTCACGGTCAACCGCCTTTGCGCCTCGGGCCTCTCAGCCGTGGTCGGGGCCGCGCATGCGATCCGCGCCGGGGACGGCGAGCTCTTCGTTGCCGGCGGCGTCGAGTCCATGTCGCGCGCGCCGCTCGTGACGGCGAAGCCGGAGTACGGCGACGGGACGACGTGGGACACGACGCTCGGCTGGCGCTTCCCGAACCCGCGCATGGAGGAGATGTTCCCGCTCGAGTCCATGGGCGAGACGGGCGAGAACGTGGCCGAGCGCTACGGGGTCACGCGCGAGGACCAGGACGCGTTCGCGCTCCAGAGCCATCGCCGGTGGGCAGCCGCACAGGAGGCCGGCCGCTTTGTCGACGAGCTCGTCACGGTGGGCGACGTCGACCGCGACGAGCACCCTCGTCCCGACACCAGCCTGGAGAAGCTCGCCACGCTCAAGCCCGCCTTCCGCGAAGGCGGAACGATCACCGCGGGCAACGCGAGCGGGATCAACGACGGGGCAGCCGCGCTCGTCCTGGCCAGCGAGGAGAAGGCGCGCGGGCTCGGCGTCGAGCCGCTCGGCCGCTTCGTCGCGAGCGCAGTCGCCGGGGTGGATCCGCGCGTGATGGGCATCGGCCCGGTTCCTGCGGTGCAGAAGCTGCTCGCGCGGGCGGGTATCGAGGCCTCCGACCTCGACCTGGTGGAGCTGAACGAGGCCTTCGCGTCGCAGAGCCTGCAGGTGATCCGCGAGCTCGAGCTAGACCCTGAGCGGGTGAACGTCAACGGCGGCGCGATCGCGCTCGGCCATCCGCTCGGGATGAGCGGGGCCCGCCTCGTCGTCAGCCTGCTGCACGAGCTGCGCCGCCGCGAGGGACGCTACGGGCTGGCTACCCTCTGCGTCGGCGTCGGCCAGGGACAGGCGGCCATCTTCGAACGAGACGGAGGGAACTGATGGCGATCGCGACCAAGGACTATGGCCTCTTTATCGCGGGAGAGAGCGTCGAGGCGGAGGAGATCCGCGAGCTCGCCGAGCCGGCGACCGGTGCAGCGCTCGGGCGCGCTGCGATGGCGTCCCCCGAGGACGTCGACCGCGCTGTGGAGGCTGCGCGAGCCGCGCTCGAGGGCCCGTGGGCGAAGACGCCGCCGAACGAGCGCTCTCGCCTCATCCATGCGCTCGCGGACGCGATCGTCGCCAACCGCAAGGAGCTGACCGAGCTCGAGACGCGGAACGTCGGCAAGGCCGTCACCTCCGTGAAGGGCGAGGTCGCCGTCTCGGCCGAGTACTTCCGCTGGTACGCCTCCGCGATCGCGACCATCGCCGGCCGCGCCGTGCCGATGGGGGGCTCCGTGCTGACGTACACGTTGAAGGAGCCGGTCGGCGTCGTCGCGCAGATCGTCCCGTGGAACTACCCGTTCATGATGACCTCGTGGAAGCTGGCACCGGCCCTGGCCGCCGGCTGCACGGTCGTCCTCAAGCCCGACCCCGCCACGCCGCTCAGCGCGCTTCGCCTGGCCGAGCTGGCCGTGGAAGTCGGAATCCCACCGGGCGTGATCAACGTCGTTCCCGGCGACGGGCCGACGACGGGCTCGCACCTCGTCACGCACCGGGGCGTGGACAAGGTCGCCTTCACGGGCTCGACGCGGACGGGCTCCGAGATCATGCGGCTCTGCGCCGAGCCGGTGAAGCGCGTCTCGCTCGAGCTCGGCGGCAAGAGCCCCAACATCTTCTTCGCCGATGCCGACCTCGACGCGGCGATCCCGAGCTCGGTGTACGCGGTCTACTACGCAGCCGGCCAGAGCTGCGATGCGCGTTCGCGGGTGTTCGTCGAGAAGCCCCTCTACGACGAGGTAGTCAGCCGCTTCTCCGAGACGGCCAGCCGGATGAAGATGGGCGACCCGCTCGACGAGGAGACGCAGATGGGCTCCCTCATCTCGCAGGCGCATCGCGAGAAGGTGCACGGCTTCGTCGAAGCCGGGCTCGAGGAGGGCGTGGAGCTCGTCACGGGCGGCCACCCGCTCGACGGCGACGGCGCCTTCTATCCCGCCACGGTGCTCGCGAACGTGGACAACACGATGAGCGTCGCGCAGGAGGAGATCTTCGGGCCCGTGGTGTCGGTCATCCCCTTCGAGGACGAGGCCGAAGCGGTGAAGCTTGCGAACGACGTGCAGTACGGGCTCGTCGCCACGGTCTGGACCGGTGACCCTGCCCGCGGCCACCGGCTCGCGCGGCAGATCAAGGCCGGGACGATCGGGATCAACTGCCCGAACACCGCCTTCCCCGGCCTTCCCTTCGGCGGCTACAAGCAGTCGGGCTTCGGGCGCGAGAACGCGCTCGAGACGCTCGAGATGTACCTGGAGACGAAGAGCGTCCTCACCTGGACGGGCGCCAAGCCCGTCAATCCATGGGGTCTCTAGCCCGCCTCGGCCTGCTCGTCGGGCTCCTCGTCCTGGCCGGCTGCGGGACGGAGACGGGCGGCGGGGACGCGGCCGAGCCTCCGCCCCAACCTGGCTACGACCTGGAGATCACGTTCTGGCCGGACGGGAAGGAGGGCGAGGGCCGTACCGCCACCCTGATGTGCGACCCCGCTGGCGGGACGCATCCGGATCCAGACAAGGCCTGCGCTGCACTCGACGCCCACCCGGAGGCTTTGCACCCCGTTCCGGGAGACATGGCCTGCACGCAGATCTACGGCGGCGACCAGGTGGCCGAGGTCCAGGGTGTCGGGCCCGACGGCGCGAGCGTCCGCGCTGTCTTGAACCGCGCGAACGGCTGCGAGATCGCGCGCTGGGACGCGCTCGCACCCGTGATCGAGCTGCCCGCCTAGCGCTTCAGGACGAGCACCGCTCCGCAGGCGAGGAGCACGAGGCCCGCGATCCGCGCCGCCGAGAGGGGGATCTTCTCGAGGCCGAAGAGCCCGAGATAGTCGATCAGGACGCCCATGGCCAGCTGGCCCGCGATCAGCAGCCCGATCGTCGCGAAGGTGCCGATGCGTGGCGCCGTGAACGTGATCGTGAGGACGACGATCGCCCCCATCGCGCCGTTCAGCCACAGCCAGGCGGGCTCCCGGAAGCCGGCCACGACGCCTCCGAACCCCTGCCGGGCGACGAGCACGATGGAGCAGACGATGAGGGCCGCGCCGAGCGAGCCGAACGCCGTCGCCTCGAGGACGCCGATGCGCTTGCCGAACGCGCCGCTGACCGCGACCTGAATCGATCCGGCCACTCCGGCCACGAGCGAGAGGAAGATGGCGACGCCGCTCGCGGACACGGCGGCGAGCATAACCGCGTCTTTT
>JAICVP010000214.1 GCA_025935275.1 Thermoleophilia bacterium | reverse complement strand
CGCCGAGCACCACGGAAGGGGGTGGCTAGTGGCGACGCGGAGCGAGGCAGTCGCGCCCAGCTGGAAGGAAGGCTCGGTCACGAGCTGGCTCACGACCGTTGACCACAAGCGGATCGGGATCCTCTACATCGTCACCTCGTTCCTGTTCTTCGGCGCCGCCGGCTTCATGGCGATGCTGATGCGGATCCAGCTCTCGCATGCGAACGCCGGCTTCCTCACGAAGGGCGCGTACAACGAGGTCGTGACCATGCACGGGACGGCGATGGTCTTCCTCTTCGTCGTGCCGGTGCTCGCCGGCTTCGGGAACTACCTCGTGCCCCTCATGATCGGCGCGAGGGACATGGCCTTCCCCCGCTTGAACGCCGCGTCCTACTGGCTGTTCCTCCTCGGCGGGCTCGTGCTGCTGTCGAGCTTTCTCGCCGACCAGGGCGGCGCACAGTGCGGCTGGACGTCCTACACGCCCTGTTCGTCGGAGCAGTTCAGCCCGGGCCACGGCCAGGACCTCTGGATCCTCGGCGTCCACCTCACGGGCATCTCCTCGATCCTCGGCGCGATCAACTTCATGGTCACGATCCACAACATGCGCGCGCCCGGGATGACCTGGATGCGCATCCCGCTCTTCACGTGGGCGATCGAGGCCTACTCGGTGCTCCTGATCCTCGTCCTGCCGACAATCGCCGCGGCCGCCACGCTGCTGCTCCTCGACCGCCAGGCCGGCACGACGTTCTTCGCACCCGAGGACGGCGGCCCGATCCTCTGGCAGCACATGTTCTGGTTCTTCGGTCACCCCGAGGTCTACATCATGGTGCTGCCCGCGATGGGGATCATCTCGGAGGTCATCCCGGTCTTCTCGCGGAAGCCGATCTTCGGGTACAAGGCGGTCGCGTTCTCGACGATCGGCATCGCCTTCGCGAGCATGCTCGTCTGGGCGCACCACATGTTCACGGTCGGGATGCCCAGCTACCTGCAGGCGTTCTTCGCCGCCACCTCGCTCGCGGTCGCCGTCCCGACCTCGGTGAAGATCTTCAACTGGCTGGCGACGCTCTGGCGGGGAACCCTGATCCTGCGCGCGCCGCTCATGTTCGCGCTCGGCTTCATCGGCCTCTTCACGATCGGTGGCCTCACCGGGATCATGCTCGCCGTCTTTCCGTTCGACTACCAGGCGCACGACTCGTATTTCGTCGTCGCGCACATGCACTACGTCCTCTTCGGCGGCACCGTCTTCGGAGTCTTCTCCGGCGTCTACTACTGGTTCCCGAAGATCACCGGGCGCATGTACGACGAGCGCCTGGCGCAGATCCATTTCTGGCTGCTCTTCCTCGGCTTCAACCTCGCCTTCCTCCCCCAGCACCTGCTCGGCCTGATGGGGATGCAGCGGCGGATCTACACCTACACGCAGGGCGGGATCTTCGAGTGGTACAACGTCATCTCGTCGGTCGGTGCTCTCCTCATGGGTGTGGCCATGCTCGTCTTCCTCTGGAACGCAGTCGCCAGCTGGCGCACCGGCCGGCGCGTCGGCCCGGACCCGTGGGGGGCCGACACGCTCGAGTGGTACGCGACGTCGCCGCCCGCACCCCACAACTTCGACCGCGTCCCCTACGTGACCAGCGCGCGGCCCCTGCGCGACCTGCGCCTGCGGCTGCAGGAGCAGGAGACATGACGACCGGCCCCTGGCTCCGGCTGCTCGCGATCGCCTCCACGGCCGGCGTGGCCGCCGTCGTTGCGACCGGCGAGTGGGGCCTCGCCCATGACGTCGTCGCGAACATCACGCTGGTTCTGCTCGCCGCGGTCGTCCTCTGCGCGCGGCTCGCCTACCGGAACCGTCGCACGCTGCTGATCGCGTCCGGCTCGGCCTTCTGCCTGTTCGCTCTCGCGGGGCTCTCGGCACTCGCGGGCGCGCCGACGGCCCTGCATTTCAGCCTCGGCGCGGCGGCGCTCGTGGCGTCGGCCGTTGCCACCGCGGTCTGCGCCCGGGGCGGGGAGCCTGTTCCGCGGGCCGACTGGCGGGACTACCTCACGCTCACAAAGCCCCGCATCATGGTGCTCCTCCTCCTCACCGCCGCCGGAGGAATGTTCGTGGGGGCGGAAGGCGTGCCGCCGGCCGGCCTGTTGGCAGCCACCATGTTCGGCCTGGCACTCGCCTGCGGCGGAGCCAGCGCCCTCAATCACGTCCTCGACCGCGATATCGACGTGCACATGCGCCGGACCGACAAGCGGCCGGTGGCAGCGGGCCGCGTGCCGGTGGAGCGCGCACTCGAGTTCGGCCTCGCGCTCTCGGCGCTCTCCTTCGTCGTCCTCGCGAGCTTCGTGAACGTCCTCGCGGCCGTTCTCGCGCTCGCCGGCGGGCTGTTCTACGTCCTCGTCTACACCCGCTGGCTGAAGCGCTCGACGCCGCAGAACATCGTCATCGGCGGAGCGGCCGGCGCGGTGCCGCCGCTCGTCGGCTGGGCCGCCGCGACCGGGAACCTGACCCTGCCGGCGCTATGGCTCTTCCTCATCGTGTTCTTCTGGACGCCGCCGCACTTCTGGGCGCTCGCGCTCCTGATCCGCCGCGACTACGAGGCCGCGCGCGTTCCGATGCTGCCGGTGGTGAAGGGCGAGGCCCAGACCGCGCGCTCGATCGTCACCTACTCGTTCGTCCTCCTCGGCATCTCGCTCCTGCCCTACGTCTCGAACACGCTCGGCGTCTTCTATCTCCTGTCCGCTCTCGCGCTCGGGCTTGCATTCGTCGCCCTGGCCGTGGTGCTCCGGCGCCGAACCACTCCGGCGAACGCGCGGCGGCTCTTCTCGTTCTCGCTCGCCTACCTCGCTCTCCTCTTCGTCGCCATGGCCCTCGACCCGATTCTCTTCTGATGGATCCCGAGCTCTCACGCAAGAACCTGCGGCTAGGCCTCCTGCTCTTCGGCCTCGTAGTGGTGCTGTTCGCGGGGTCGATCATCGTCGCCGAGCTCTGGCACGCCGCGTACTGAGACGGGCCTGAACGCCTTCATCACCGAGGTCGACGAGCCCGGGGACGGGATCCGCCTCGGGGTCAAGGACCTGTTCGCCACGGCAGGCCTGCGCACGACTTACGGGTCGGCGATCTTCGCGGGACACGTGCCCGAGCGCAGCGCGGAGGCCGTCGTGCGCCTCGAGGCAGCCGGCTACTCGGTCGTCGGGAAGACCAACCTGCACGAGTTCGCCTACGGGATCACCTCCGAGAACGAACACTTCGGGGATGTCGGCAACCCCCTCGCGGCAGACCGCTATCCGGGTGGGTCGAGCGGAGGCTCGGCGGCCGCGCTCGCAACGGGTCTCTGCGACGCCGCCCTGGGCACCGACTCGGCCGGCTCGATCCGCATCCCCGCGGCGTGCTGCGGCGTCGTCGGCTTCAAGCCGACCCATGGGCTCGTTCCCATGGAGGGCTGCTGGCCGCTTGCCCGCTCCTTCGACACCGGTGGGCCGATGGCCAGGGACGTGGCCACGTGCGCGGCCATGATGGCGCCGCTCGCCGGGCTCTCGGCGGAGCCGGTCGCCCTCGAGGCCCTCAACGTGGCCGTCGCGTGGCTCGGCGACGCCGATCAGGGCGTGCGCGCATGCGTCGAGGCGGCGGCTTCTGCATTTCCGCGCCGGACCAGGATCGAGTTCCCGCTCATGCCGGCGAACATCGACCCCGCGTTCCAGCGCGAGGTGGCGGACGTGCACCGCGATCTCTTCGCAGAGCACGCCGACCTGTACGGGGCCAACGTTCGCTGGAAGGTCGAGCGGGCCCTCGAGGTGACCCACGATGCCTACGAAGAGAGCGTCGCCGCCCGCGATGGCTACCGGCTCGAAGCGGCGGAGGCGCTCGAGGGCTT
>JAICVP010000047.1 GCA_025935275.1 Thermoleophilia bacterium | reverse complement strand
GGCTCGACCGACAAGGCGGAAACCCTCCTCGGCTGGCGCGCGCGCACCTCTTTCGAGGAGGGTCTCGAGCGCACCATCGGGTGGTATGACGAGAATCGGGCCTGGTGGGAATCTCCGCTTCGGACAGACAGCGCCGTCTTCTCGTCCTAGGGGCCGGCCCGGCACAGCTCGGGCTTCTTCGCGCGGCGCGTGACCGCGGCCTCTTCGTCGTGGCCTGCGACCGCGACGCCCAGGCGCCGGGCTTCGAGTACGCGGACAAGCGCGCGATCGTCTCGGCCGAGGACGAGCCCGCGATCGGGAAGCTCGCCGAGGCGGAGGGGATCGACGGCGTCATCGCCCCTGGGATCGACTGGCCCGTCGCCATCGCCGCCCGCGTCGCCGCGCGCTTCGGGCTCCGGCACCCGCTCTCGCCTGAGACCGCGTCGCTCGCCGTGTCGAAGCAGCGCCAGCGGGAGCGGCTCGGCGAGGCCGGTGTCCCGCAGCCCGACTGGCGGATCACGACGGAGGCCGACGGGCTCCCGGTCCCCTGCGTGGTGAAGCCGCCGGACCGGCAGGGCCAGAAGGGGCTCACGCTCGTCCGCGACGCATCAGAGCTCGAGGCGGCCGTGGAGCTCGCGGTCTCGGAGTCGCGTGTGGGCTGCGCCCTCGTCGAGGAGCTGGTCGAAGGCCCCGAGGTGACCGTGAACGCGTTCTCGGCCGACGGCGTCTTCCATCCCCTGACGGTGACGGACCGCCTCACGGCGGATCCTCCGGCCTTCGGAGTCGCGCTCGCGCACGTCTGGCCGAGTGCCCACGACGTGAGCGAGGCCGTCGAGATCGCCCGCGGGGCCGCGGCGGCGCTCGGCATCCAGAACGGCCCGACCTACACGCAAGTGAGGCTCGCGGACGGCGGAGCCAGGGTCATGGAGCTCGCCGCGCGCCTCGGCGGCGGCCACGACGCCGAGGTCTGCCGCGAGGCGCTCGGCATCGACCCGAACGAGCTCGCGCTGGCTGCTGCGCTCGGCGAGCCGGTCGCCGTTCCGGAGCCCACTCCGTCCACAGGCGCCTGCGTGCGCTTCCTGGTTCCGCCGCAAGGAGAGCTCGTCGCGCTCGACGGCGTCGAGCAGGCCCGCGCGGCGAATGGGGTCGTCGACGCCCGCGTCTACCGGCGCCCCGGCTACGTCTTCGGCCCGTTCCTGAGGGGCTCGGACCGCGCCGGCTTTGTTCTCGCCACGGGCTCCTCCCGCGACGATGCCCTCGCGAATGCCGACCGCGCAGCCGACTTAATACGCTTCGAGACCGAAGATGCAGCTGTCCTCCAGCAAACGTAAGACGTTCCTCTCCTTCCAGCCCCCGGCGATCGGGCCGGAGGAGATCGCCGCGGTCACCGAGACGCTCGAGAGCGGCTGGCTGACGACCGGTCCGCGCGCGGAGGAGCTCGAGCGCCGGCTCGCCGAACTGACCGGCGCACGCCACGCTCTGGCCGTCGCCTCCGGCACCGCAGCCATGCACCTCTCCCTCGTCGGCCTGGGCCTCGGGCCCGGCGACGAGGTGATCACCACTCCGATCACCTGGCCGGCGACGGCCAACGTGATCGTCCACACCGGAGCCAAGCCGGTGTTCGTCGACGTGCGCGACTCCGACCTGAACATCGACCCGGACCTCGTCGCCGCGGCCGTGAACGAGAAGACGAAGGCGACCCTCCCCGTCGACCTGGCCGGCCAGCCCGCCGACCTCGACCCGCTCGTCGCGCTGGGGCTGCCCGTCGTCGAGGACGCCGCGCACGCCGTCGAGGCGCGCTACCGCGGCCGGCGGATCGGCTCGATCGCCCGCGCCACCTGCCTGTCTCTCTACGCAACGAAGAACGTCGCCGCGGGCGAGGGCGGCGCAATCACGACGGATGACGACGCGCTGGCGGAGGAAGTGCGCGAGCTCCGCCTCATGCGCCGCAGCCACGGTTCGCTCTACGACGTGCGGACGGCGGGCTTCAAGGCGAATCTCTCAGACGTCCTCGCGGCGATTGCGCTCTGCCAGCTCGACAAGATCGACGCGCACGCCGAGATCCGGCGCCGCCACGTCGAGGCCTACGACGCAGCCGTGGCCGACCTGGCCGGCATCACGCCCCTGGCCCGCGACCCACGCGATCGTCACGCGCTCCACCTCTACATCGTCCGCATCGACCCCGAGGACGCGGGCGCCGATCGCGACGCCTACCAGCGCGCGCTCGCCGAGGAGAACATCGGCACGAGCATCCACTTCCTGCCGGTGCACACGCTCACGTACTACCGCGAGCACTTCCCCAACCAGCCCTCGCTCCCCGTCGCGGAGCGGGCCGGGGGCGAGGTGCTCTCCCTGCCGCTCTCGCCGGCGCACTCGGACGAGGACATCGCGGACGCGGTGGACGCGCTTCGCCGTGTCCACGCCCGCTTCGCCTCCTGAGGCCATGAGGATCAGCCGGCCGGTCCGCATCACCCTGCAGGTGCTCGTCAGCGCAGGCGTCCTGGCCTACCTGATCTGGCAGATCGACCTGGGCAAGACGGTCGACCTGATCGGGTCGAGCAACGGCTGGTACCTCCTCGCCTCGTACCTGATCTTCCTCGTGACCACGGTGGGAATGGCCTGGCGCTGGAAGGCCCTGCTCGCCTCCAAGGGGATCCAGGAACCGCTGTCCTGGCTGACCAAGCTCTACTTCGTGGGCTACGCGGCCGGCCAGGTGCTCCCGACCTCGATCGGCGGGGACACGGTGCGCATCGCCGCGCACGCGCGCCGGCGGCCGGAGGCGAAGGCAGAGGTGGCGGGCGCCGTCCTCATGGAGCGCGTTGTCGGCTCCGCGGGCACGCTCGTCCTCGTCGCGATCGGGCTCGTCCTGGCGGTCGGGCGCTACAACAACATCCAGGAAGTCCTCATCCTCGAGATCGTGCTCTCCGTGGGCCTTGTGCTCGCGCTCGCGCTGATGTTCTCGCGCAGGACGAACGCGTGGCTCCAGAACCGCGGCGGCACCCGGGCCCTGGCGCGGGGGTTTCGGAGCCTCTGGGATGCCTTGCACGGCTACCGCGCCCAGCCCCGCGCGCTCCTCATCGTCCTCGGCGCGACCGTCGTCTTCCAGTTCGTCCGCATCCTCTCGATCTGGCTCTGCGGCGAAGCGGTCGGAATCGATGTCAGCCCACTCGTCTACATCATCATGGGGCCGCTGCTCTTCCTCGTCATGCTCATCCCGTTCACGATCAATGGCCTGGGCGTTCGGGAGGCCTTCTTCATCGCCTTCCTCGGTCGTTTCGGGGTGGACGCCGACGCAGCGTTCGCCACCGGGTTCCTCTTCTACGCGGTCACCGTGGCGGCCTCGATCCCGGGCGGCGCGATCATGATCTGGGACAGCCTGCGCCCGGCGCTCGTGCGGCCCCGCGAGGGGTAGCCACCTAGAATCGGCCGGGTGGAGGGAAGAAGCGGCCGGATAGCTTCCCTGACGGCACCGCCCGCCCTCAGGGCGGGAGGACGCTTCGTCGGCATCGTCGCGCTCGCCCCGGCGACTCTTCTTCTGGCACACCTGCTGCCCGAGACAGGCTTCGGCCTCGCGATTCGCCTCGCCGCGTCCGCCGCGTGCGTGCTGCTCGTGCCCGGGGCGCTGCTCCTCCGCGCAATCGGCTGGCCGGCTTCGCCGGGGATCGCGGTCGCGGGCTCGTTCGCCCTGAGCCTCGCGATCGACGCCTTCGGGCTCGCCCTCGTCTTCGCGGCAGGAGGGTCGATTCTCCTCATGGGAATCGTGGTCGCCTCGGTGAGCTTGGTCGTCGCCGTACCCGCGGCCTTGCGGATCGGCACGCATCCGGTCGAACCGGTGGAACGGCGTGCCCTGGGAGCGGTGTTCGCCTCCGGCATCCTGGTCTCCGCTGTCGTCTGGTGGGCCGCCGGCCCGGTCAACGGCGACGGCTTCTTCCATCTCGGGCGTGCTCGGAAGCTCGCGGAGCTCGACGTGCTGAACGGTCTTTCGAGCGTGAACGAGTTCAAGGACGGCGGCCTCCATCCCGGTTACGCCTTTCCGCTCTGGCACGGGGTCGATGCGCTCATCGCTCGTCTCGCAGGCGTCGACGTGACGGAAGTCCTCGTATACCTCCCGGCCGTCCTCGTCCCGCTGGCGCTGCTCCTTGCCTATGCGGCCGGTACCGCGGTCTTCCGCTCGCCGTTCGGCGGCGTCGCCCTCGCCGCCGTGCAGCTCGCGAACCTCGGCTTCGCTCAGAATCAGGCGAACCTCGCTGGGACCGGCTTGTTCGAAACGGTCTCGCAGCCCCAGGCGGCCAGCCATCTGCTCCTCGCCCCGGCAATCGTCGCTCTGGGGTTCACGTTCGTCGTCGAGGGAGGGTGGACGACGCTCCTGTGTCTCGGAGCAGCAAGCCTGGGCCTTACGGCGGTGCACCCCTCATACACGCCGTATGTGGTCATGCTGATCCTCGGCTTCCTGCTCGCGCGTTTCGTCCTCATCCGGGCCTGGGAACCGCTCCTCACGCGAGCGGTGATCGTGCTGGGAACGATCACGGCGCCGCTTCTGCTCTTCCTCCTCGCGTTCTATCCGGTGATCCAGAGCTCGAGCTCAGTCACGCCGAGCGCTGCACTTCGCGACCAGGAGCTCGCCAACTACGGCCACATCGCCACCATGCTCGGGCCCTGGATCGGGTTGGCACCCGAGGCCATCTCTCGCGCGGGGCCCGTGGTTGTCGCGGGCCTACTCGCCATTCCGATCGCCGGCCTTGCTGCGAGGCGGCTCTGGGCGGCGCTCGTCCTGGGCGGCGGCTTCCTCCTCCTGTTCATGGTTCTCGTGCCGCCCGTCTTCACGGTTCTCGCGGACCTCCTCTCGCTGTCACAGGCGCGGCGGATCCCGGAGTTTCTACCCGTCTCTTTTGCCGTCGTGGGAGGATGCGTCGTCCTCGCGCGCCTGCGCGTTTGGGGAGTCGCGGCCGCGGCCGCAGCCGGCGTCCTGCTGGTCCTTCTCTATCCGGGCGAGTTCACGTCCACGCGGGGAAACTTCTACATCCATGGCGGGCCGAGCTGGGCCGTGTGGCTCGGCTGCGCTGGCGCCCTGGCAGCGCTTCTCTACGGTGCGTGGCGACCGCGCCGAGGCCCGGAGCCGGGGCGCTGGGCGCTCGTTGCTGCGCTCGCCTTCGTGCTCCCGGTTGCAGTGTCAGGCTTCTCTCGCGTCGAGCGGGCGTCAGCCGACAACCTGCTGACGCCGGCCGTCATCCAGGCTGTCAGAGCAGACACGTCCGAGGGCGACGTCGTCTTCTCCGACCGGGCCACGGCCTACCGCATCGCCGCGTACGCGCCTGTGGACATCAACGCCTCGAGCCCCGGCCACGTGGCGGTGGTCCGGGCGAACCATGTGTTTGCGCGCGCTCGCGACGCGCGCTTGTTCTTCGGGGACGACAGTCTGACCGACGCCGAGCGCGAGGCGATCCTCGAGCGCTGGGGAGCCGACTGGGTGCTCGTGAACAAGGAGCGCAGCCACCCTCAGCACTTCCTCGACCGCTTCCCCGTCGTGTACGACGACGACCGTTTCACCCTGTACGACGTCAGGTCTTGACCGACCCGGGAGCTAGAGTCGGGCTCGATGTACGACGGTAAGAGCGTCGCCGTTGTCGTGCCCGCATACAACGAGGAGGCGCTCATCGCCTCCACGGTCTCGACGATCCCGGCGTTCGTCGACCGGATCATCGTGGTCGACGACGCCTCCACCGACGCCACAGTGGAGAAGGTCAAGGGTGCCGACCCTCGCGTCGACCTGATCGAGCACGAGCGCAATCAGGGCGTCGGGGCGGCCATCGTCACGGGCTACAAGCGCGCCATCGCCGAGGAGATCGAGGTCACGGCGGTGATGGCCGCCGACGGCCAGATGGATCCCGACGATCTCGAGACCCTCGTGCAGGGCGTCGCGGCAGACCAGGTCGACTACGCCAAGGCGAACAGGCTCTTCACCGGCCAGGCGTGGGAGCTCATCCCGCGCACGCGCTATCTCGGGAACGCGGTGCTGTCCTTCCTGACGAAGATCGCCTCTGGCTACTGGCACGTGGCCGACTCACAGTCGGGCTACACGGCGGTGAACCTCGAGACCCTCAAGCTGCTCGACCTCGACCGGATCTACAAGCGCTACGGCTTCCCCAATGACCTGCTCGTCCACCTGAACGTCTGGAACCGCCGCGTGCGGGATTACCCGTCGCGCCCGATCTACGGCGTCGGCGAGCGGAGCGGCATCCGCCTCCGCCACGTGGTCCCGAAGATCTCGTGGCTCCTGACGAAGGGCTTCTTCTGGCGGATGAAGGAGAAGTACATCATCCGCGACTTCCATCCCCTCATCCTCTTCTACTCGCTCGGGATGCTGCTCTTCGGTGCCGGCTTTGTGCTCGGCTGGCTCGAGGTCGGGCTGCGCATCGCGGGGAACCCGATCACCAGCGCCTCGATCGTCCTCGTCGCCCTGCTCGTCATCTCTGGTCTGCAGCTCCTGCTCTTCGCCATGTGGTTCGACATGGAGTCGAACAAAGAGCTCCGCTGACGTCGGGAACAAATCGGCCGCCCGGCCCGTCGGAGCCCACATGACCATTCAGCGAACCACCCGTTTCCTCGCCTTCGCGCTCCTCGTACTTCCGCTCGCTCTTGCCGCCTGCGGGGGCAAGAGCTCCGAGGCGACCGAAGGAGGAGCGACAACCGAGGTGAGCGGAGGCGGAGCGGCGGCGAGCTGCGCCTTCATCGTCGCGTTCGACGGGCACGACTACCTCGGCAACGCCGTCGAGGTGACCCCCGTGGCCGGCGAGTCGCTTGGCACCGGCACGATTCCGCCCTGCGACGACACCGGCGGAGCACTCGAGCCGACCTGGGCCGAAGAAGTCGAGGTCACCGAGATCCAGGGCGTCCCGCCCACGGTCGCGATCATGCTCGTGGGACGGACCGACGTCGTGCTGGTTCGCGACGACGTCCAGAAGCTCCCCGAGGAGCTGCAGCCACGCTAGCCGCTAGATCGTGCGGCGCCGGGAGGCTGCGGCGAATCCGAGCGAGACCGCCGTCACCGCGAGGAGGGCGATGAAGAGGCCCACCATGCGGCCGTCGTTCCCGTCGGTGACCGCGCCAATTGCGGCCGAGAAGGGATCGGGCGACGACGTCGCGGTGAGACTGGTTCCGGACGTCGCGGGCGGCGCGCCGTAGCGCGATGAGGTCGCAATCTCCTGCAGGATCTCGGAGTCCTTGCCGCCCTTGTCTTCCAGCTTCGTCTCGACGTCGCTCGGGAGCGGCGCCGGCGTAGCAGCGGCCGAGGACGAACCCGTCGACCCGGTCGATCCCGTTCCCCCGGATCCCGTTCCCCCGGAGCCGCCGGAGCCCGCGTGGTGCGTGCCGCCCGAGGTGGGGACGTCCTCGATGTACTGATCGATCAGGCCACCCGTCTGTGCGAAAGCGGCTCCCGGCAGCGCGAGCGCGGCGGCCGCAAAAGCGGACACCACGGAACGCCGAATGATTCCCCTCCCCCGTAGCACCGAGTCCTGATGATACCCATGCTCGGCAAGCGCACAAGCAGCCCGAGAACCATTTTCAATGGTCACAGGCTCTTGATTTTCTCTTCAAACTCACCTAACGTCCGACTTCCCCCGGAAGGGGGAGAACCATCGGGCCAGGAGGAGGGTCCTGCCGGTGGTTCTTGCAAGAAGCGGGGATCCTGCGGAGCCCCGTCGCACGGGACGTAGGGAAAGCAAGACCTGGAGAGGAGAGGGATGTACCCCGAAGGTGCTGCGGCTGAAGGCGCGAGCCTGCGCGACCACTTGCGCGTGGTTCTCCGCCGAAAATGGATCATCCTCCTTGCGCTCGTGACCGTGCCGACAGTGGCGGTCATCCTGAGCATGCGACAGGAGGCGCTCTACCAGGCGACATCGCAAGTCCTGCTCAACCGGCAGAACCTGTCCGGGATCCTGAGCGGGGTCACCGACCCAAACACCTACTACCAGCCGGAGCGGCTCGCGCAGACCCAGGCGGAGCTCGCGCGGGTGCCCGAGGTCGGTGAGCGCGTCGTCACCGCCGCCGGGCTCACGGATAGGACCTCGGCGGGGTTCCTCGGCTCGTCCTCCGTCGTGGCGGAGCCAGACTCCGACCTCATCGACTTCACCGTCATCGACACGGATCGCGCGACGGCGGCGAGACTCGCAAACATCTACGCGTCGGTATTCACGCAATACCGGAGCGAGCTCGACGGCAAGGCGATCGCGCTCGCGCGACAGGGAGTGAGCGAGCGCATCGCCCAACTCGAGGCCCAGGGCGACACCTCCTCGGTCGTCTATCGCAACCTGGTCGAGAAGGAGCAGCAGCTCCAGACGATCGAGGCGCTCCAGACGTCCACTCTCTCGGTGGTACGGGAGGCCTCGCGCGCTTCGCAGATCCAGCCGAGACCGTTCCGAAACGGCGTCTTCGGGATCCTACTCGGGCTGGCAATCGGCATCGTGCTCGCGTTCGTTTGGGAAACGCTCGACACCCGGGTTCGCAAGGCAGAGGAAGTCGCCGAGCAGTTGGGCCTTCCGCTCCTGGCTCGCCTGCCGCAGCCCCGGCGCGGACTTCGGAACAAGAACCGGCTGGCGACCGTCGACGACCCGAACGGCGCCGCTGCCGAAGCCTTCCGCATGTTGCGGACGAATCTCGAGTTCACGAATATCGACCGGGCGGCGAAGACGATCATGATCACGAGCGCCGTCGAGTCGGAGGGGAAGTCGACGACGATCGCGAACCTTGCGGTCACGCTCGCTCGCGGAGGCCGCCGGGTTGCCATTGTCGACCTGGATCTGCGGCGGCCCTATCTCGACCGGTTCTTCGGGCTGCAGGGCGCGCCGGGTCTCACCCAGGTGGCTCTCGGCCATGTCGAGCTCGACCAGGCCCTTGCCCGCATTCCGATCACCGTGGATCGCCGCACGACGGACAGCGAGCTCAACGGATACCGGAACGGAAACGGAAACGGTTCCGACGCGCCCCTGGAGGCCATCCTCGAGGTCCTACCGTCCGGGCCGATCCCGCCCGACCCGGGCGAGTTCTCCGGTAGTCATGCGGTCGAGGGCATCCTGAAGGAGCTCAGCCAACGCGCCGACTTCGTGCTCGTGGACGCCCCGCCGATCCTCCATGTCGGCGACGCCATGGCTCTCAGCGCGCACGTCGACGGGCTCATCGTCGTCGGAAGGCTCAAGGTGGTTCGCCGGCCGATGCTTGCGGAGCTCCGTCGCCTGCTCGCCGTGGCCCCGGCCACCAAGCTGGGCGTCGTGGTGACGGGAGCGCAGGGCGAGGAGGGATACGGCTACGGCTCCTACTACTACGCCCGAGCACCGAAGCGGAGCAAGCTCACCGGGCGGCGCAAGAAGGAAGTCGTCACGTGATCCGGCGGCGCGTCCTGATCGCAGACGGCGCGCCGCTCTTTCGTTCAGGCGTCCGTCATCTGCTCACCCGCGAAGGCGACTTCGTCCTCTCCGAAGCCTCTGACTTCGACGAGCTCATGCAAGCGATGGAGCATGAGGAGCCGGAGATCGCGCTCATCGATCTCGACCTGCCCCCTTCGGGTGGTGTTGCGGCGGTCGCGGACATCGCTCGACAGAGTGCGGCGCGGCTCGTCGTCTGGGGCTTCGAGGCCGAGCGCGAGCAAGTCCTCGAGGCCCTGACGGCCGGAGCGGATGGCTTCCTGGACAAGGCCATCTCGCCCACCGGTCTCATGCGCGCTCTGCGGGGAATGTCTCGGGGCGAGACGCCGCTGCCGAGAGAGCTCGTCACGGTCGTGGTCGATGCGGTGCACGACTTCGAGGCACGCGATCGGGCTCGCGAGCGAGTTGTGGTCCTGTCCGCACGCGAGCGAGAGGTCCTCGCCCTCGTCGCGACCGGCGCGCGGAACCGGCAGATCGCGCAGGAGCTCTCCATCTCCGAGTTCACCGTCAAGCGCCACATGCAGAACATCCTGCAGAAGCTGAACCTCAGCTCGCGGACCGCTGCCGGAGCGTTCTACCGGGCTCTGGACGGCGGCGTCACCACCGAGGAGGCCGTTTGACCGAGGGCCCGACAACCGGTGCCACTCTGCCCGTCATTGCGGTCCTCTGCCGTGTTCCGCTCGTGGCCGAGGCGCTGAGAGGGGCATTCGAAGGAATGGCGGAGGTGCGGAGCCTCCCGACCCACGGCGGCGACACGGCCGGCGTCCTGCGCTGGCTTCGGCCGGACGCGGTCATCGTCGACGACGAGCGGGCCGCCGAGAGCGCCGCGCCGTACGTGTCGACCGAGGGCGGGCTGCTGGTGCACGTTTCCGTCACGGACGGCAAGGTGCGCCTGTTCCAGGACGAGTCCTGGGAGATTGCGGACGTCGACGGCTCGACCCCGGACGCGATCCGAAATCTCGTCATCGGCAGCCTCATGAGGCGGGTGAACGCATGAATGCAACTTCGCCCCAGGCCACGCTTCCGGAAGACCTCGCGCAGGTCGCGGACGGGAAGACGCTCGAGATCCTCGAGCGCCGTCGTGGCTCGAGCCGTCACCGGCGCGGTTGGCTCGTTCGCCGGACGCTCGTAATCGCCGACTTGATCGGGCTGGCCTTGGCCTTCCTCCTTGCCGAGCTCGTGCTCGGCGAGGGTGGCCCGCATTCGAGGCTCGACCCTGCCGCCGAATACTTGCTCTTCGTCTGCACGCTTCCCGGCTGGCTCTTCGTCGCGAAGCTCTACGGCCTGTACGACAACGACGAGGAGCGGACGAACCACACGACCGTCGACGAGTTCGTGGGGGTCTTCCACCTCGTGACCATCGGGGCGTGGCTCTTCTTCGCCGGCTCATGGCTCACCGGGCTGATCGTCCCCGACCTGAAGAAGCTCGTGATGTTCTGGGGCCTCGCGATCGCCTTTGTCGTCACAGCTCGCGCCGTCGGCAGAGCTTTCTGCCGGCGCCGCATCACGTACCTCCAGAACACCGTCATCGTCGGCGCCGGCGACGTGGGCCAGCTCGTCGCCCGCAAGCTGAGCCACCACCCGGAGTACGGGATCAATCTCGTCGGCTTCGTCGACGTGCACCCCAAGGCGGCGCGCCGGGACCTCGTCGAGCTCCGAGTACTCGGTGGGCCGGACGCGCTTCCTGAGATCGTCCGTCGCTTCGACGTCGAGCGGGTCATCGTGGCTTTCTCGACGGAGCGCGACCAGG
>JAICVP010000024.1 GCA_025935275.1 Thermoleophilia bacterium | reverse complement strand
GTCGCGCAGCTCCTTGACCTGGGCAGCGGAGATCTCCGTCATTCCGCCGGCACCTCCTCCGTCGCGGGCTGCTCGGCCGGCGCCGCCTCGGCGATGGGCGGCTCCTCGGCCGCAGGTGACTGCTCGGCCGCAGGTGACTGCTCGGCCGCGGGCGACTGCTCGGCCGCGGGCGGCTCCTCGGCGGGGGCCGAACCCTCCTCCGGCTGGCCGTTGGTAGGCGCCGCGGTCATCTCGGTCGCGGTCACCTTCTGCTTGCCGGCCTCGATCCCGTTCGCGATCGCGCGGATGATGAGGCTGCACGACCGAATGGCGTCGTCGTTGCCGGGGATGACGTAGTCGGCGTCGTCGGGGTCGCAGTTGGTGTCCACCAGCGCGACGACAGGCAGGCCGAGCCGGCGCGCCTCGCGGATCGCGAGCTGCTCCTTCTTCAGGTCGACCACGAAGATCGCGTCGGGCAGGCGCTTCATGTCGTCCACGCCACCGAGGTTGGTCTCCAGCTTCTCGAGCTCGGCCGCCATGGTCATGCGCTCCTTGGCGGGCAGCAGCTCGAGCTGGCCCTCGTCGCGCAGGCGGCGCAGCTCCTGCATGCGCTCGAGGCGCTCGGAGATCGTCCTCCAGTTGGTCAGGAGACCGCCGAGCCAGCGGTGGTTCACGTAGGGCATGCCGACGCGGTCCGCCTCTTCGGCGATCGAGTCCTGGGACTGCTTCTTCGTGCCGACGAAGAGGACGGAGCCTCCCCGCTCGGCGACGTTGCGCACGAACGAGTGCGCCTCTTCGATGAGGTCGAGCGTCTGCTGCAGATCGATGATGTAGATGCCGCCCCGCTCCGTGAAGATGTAGCGGCGCATCTTGGGGTTCCAGCGCCGGGTCTGGTGGCCGAAATGCACTCCGGCCTCCAGGAGCTCGCGCATGGTGACGACGGACAAGCTGATCCTCCTCGGTTGATTTTCGCTACTGCCGGCGGCAACGGGTGGAACCGGGCTCGCCCGGCACCGCCACCCGTGACCTCCGCCGGGTCGGGTGACAAAACCGCTGCATTCTAGCCGAAGCGATCTCTAGCCTGGGCCTCGTGACCGGGGTCGTGAGGACATCGGCATGGGACCTCGCG
Organism: Thermoleophilia bacterium; assembly: GCA_025935275.1. GTDB lineage: Bacteria > Actinomycetota > Thermoleophilia > Gaiellales > Gaiellaceae > DATEOR01. The sequence continues at coordinate 13,109 of JAICVP010000024.1, read as the reverse complement.
GTCGAGAGCGTCGAGGAGGCGCTCGCGGACGGCGTCGTCCCATCGCTCGAGCGGCTCGGCCGGCTCGGCCAGCTGGGGACGCTTCCGTCCTTCGTCGCGAGCCTAGACGGAGACGAGGATCCGAACGAGCTCGCCGAGGATCACGCCCGCGAGCGAGAAAGCCTCGGACTGGCGCCGGCGGAGGTCGCCGCGGAGCTGCTCGTGCTCGGACGCGTGCTCGACCGCCACGGCGAACGGGAGGCGCGGCGTGCCCTGGACCGTTGCCTGGTCGCGTACGTCGAGCGCGTGACCGGCGAGCTGGCCGAGCGCGCCCGGCGAGACCCGCTCACGGGCGTCCTCAACCACAGGGCCTTCCATTCCCGGCTGGTCGCGGAGGCCGCGCGCGCACGTCGTTACCGGGGCCGGATCGCCCTGCTCCTCTTCGACCTCGACCGCTTCAAGGAGACGAACGACCGCGAAGGGCACCAGGAGGGTGACCGGCTTCTCCGCGCATTCGCGTCGGCGCTCGCCGGAACTGCGCGCGAGACGGACTCGGTGGGCCGCCTCGGCGGCGACGAGTTCGCCGCACTTCTCATCGAAGCCGGGCCCGAGACGGCCGGGTCGTTCCTCCACCGCCTCCACGAGCGGCTCCCCGAGGGGATCTCCGCGAGTGCCGGCGCCGCGTTCCTGCCCACGGACGCCTCGGAGCCAGAAGGTCTCGTCGAGGTCGCCGACCGGCGGCTCTACGACGACAAGCGGGCTTCCTCCAGAGCCGCCTGATACCGGCGTTTGGCCTCCGCCGCCTCGGCGGCGAGGTCGACGAGCGGCTCGCAATAGTTTCCGTTGCCCCACTCGGGCACCCAGCGCCGGCAATACGCGCCCTCCGGATCGAAGCGCTCCCGCTGCCGCTCGGGGTTGAAGACTTGGAACCAAGGTTGCGCATCGATTCCCGTTCCGGCGACCCACTGCCAGTTGCCCTCGTTCTGAGCCGGGTCGTAGTCCAGCAGGAGCTCGGCGAAATGCCGCTCGCCGAGCCGCCAGTCGGCGTGCAGGTGCTTGACGAGGAAGCTCGCAGTCACCATCCGCGCCCGGTTGTGCATCCACCCGGTCGCCGCCAGCTCCCGCATGCCCGCGTCGACAAAGGGAAAGCCGGTCTCGCCGGAGCGCCAGCGCTCGACGCGCTCGCCGGGTGGATCCCAGCGGGGCTCGAGCCGAGGCGCGTCGAGGCCCTCCGCCTTCACATGCTCGAACCACTCGTGCCAGGCGAGCTCGGAGAGCCACTTCTCCCGGCCCTTCGTCGGCGGCGCCGCGAGCGCCGCGGCCGCGCAGTCGGCGATCGTGATCTCGCCCGAGGCGATGAGCGGCGAGAGGCGCGAGGTTCCGTCCCGTGCGGGAAAGTCGCGGTCGTCCGCGTAGTGCGCCAGCTTGCTGGTCACGAACTCCTCGATCGCCGGGTGCGGCTCACCCTCGGTCGCAGGCCGCCAGGCGCGCCGGAACGCGGCGTACGTCTTCATGTGCGCGCCTCCTCGAGCGCTGCTTCGAGGTCGCCCGGCAACGGCGACTCCGCTTCCACGGGCTCCCCGGTCATGGGGTGTGGGAAGGCGAGCCGTGCCGCGTGGAGGAACTGCCGGTCGAGCCCCAGGTCACCGGCAAAACCGTAGGTGGGGTCTCCCGAGACCGGCAGGTCGATCGCGGCGAGATGCACGCGAATCTGGTGCGTCCGTCCCGTTTCCAGCGCAACGCGCAGGAGCGCGTGCCGGCGCATGAGCTCGGCGACCTCGAAATTCGTGACCGCCTCGCGCGGTGTATCGGTGTCGAGGGAGATCCGTGTGGGGTCGTGCCGGTCTCTGCCGATCGGCGCCTCGATCCGCCCCCGCTGCGAACGCGGACGGCCGCGGACGAGCGCAAGGTACTCCCGGACGATCTTCCGCTGCCGCAGGAGCTTCTGCAGCCGCCGATGTGCCTCGTCCGAGCGCGCGACGACGAGGAGCCCGGAGGTGTCGCGGTCGAGCCGGTGAACGATCCCCGGCCGTTGGGCCTCCTCGCCGCCCGCCACTTCGTGGCCCAGAAGACCATGCACGAGCGTGCCGCTCGCGTGGCCTGCAGACGGGTGAACGACGATCCCCGCCGGCTTGTCGACGACCAGCAGCGAGTCGTCCTCGTAGGCGATGCGCAGATCGAGCTGCTCTGGCTCGAGCGCTGACGGCCGCCGCTCCGGGATCATGACGTCGAGGACGTCGCCGGCAGCCAGGCGATGGCTCTTCGGCTCGCGAGCGCCGTTCACATGGACTCCCCCCTCCGAGACCAGCCGTTCGGCGGCGGCACGCGACCCGACCTCGACCAGACCGGAGAGAAAGCGGTCGAGCCGCTCGCCCGCGGCGTCGGGCGGAACCTCGACCGTCAGGTCAGGCAAGCGTCTTCGGAGCGGGCCGCCCCGAAGGAGTGCGCTTCATGCGCGGCTGTCGCTCCGCCGCGACGAGCGCGAGGAGCAGGGCGGCGACGCCCACGACGATGAACATGTCGGCCAGGTTGAAGGCGGGCCAGTACTTCAGGTCGAGGAAGTCCGTCACGTGCCCGATGCGCAGCCGGTCGACGAGGTTTCCCATGCTCCCGCCGATGAGCAGCCCGAGCGCGACAGGCAGGATCGGATGGCGGGCGCCGGACTTTGCAAAGTAGAAGAGCATCCAGACGACCGCTCCGGCCGTCAGGAACGTCACCGCGGACGCCCAGCTGGAGAAGAGGCCGAACGCGATCCCCGGGTTGTTCACGTGGCGGATCCAGAAGGGGCCGACAACGTGGACGGACTCACCGAGGGCGAGCTGGGTGACGACGATCTGCTTCGTCAGCTGGTCGGCGGCGAGCGCGGAGAACGCGACCGCCAGGAGACCGAGCCAGTGAAATGGACCAGCGGTGAGCGAGCGCTCGACCATTGAGATCGGAACGCGGCCGTCCGTGGCCGAACCGACGCGAACGTCGATCAGCCGCGGTGACGGGTTGACTAACCCCTCTCTTCGAGGCGCTTGCAGTCGATACACCTATTCGCGTACGGGATCGCGTCGAGTCGTTCCTCCGCGATCGGTTTGCCGCAGCGCCCGCAGGTCCCGAACGTCCCGCTTTCGATTCGCTCCAGCGCCTCGTCGATCGCGGTCAGCACGTGTCCCGAGTTTTCTTCGAGGGAGTAGTCGATCTCGCGATTGAGAGTGGCCGTCGCCGAGTCGGCGAGGTGGTTGTCGTAGGTCTCCTCCTCGGTCTCCTCCTCGAGCGAGCCTTCTTCGTGGAGGTGCTGGATCGACGTCGAGACACGCTCGCGCTCCTCCAGCAATTGGTCCCGGTAGCGGTCTGTATTCATGCTCAAGCCATTCCCCGCGCCACTGGGCTGAGTATAACGGGGTGGTCTGCGGCCGAACTCAGGCAGCCTGGTGGGCGGACCGGCGTTCTTCGGTGTCGCTCTCGAGGCGGTCGAGCGCCGCGAGGAGGAAGGCACGGTAGTCCGCGCGGACGCCCGTTTCGACCTCCTGCAAGCGGCGGATCTCGGTGCGAATCCGCTCCCGCTCCGTCTCCGCGCCGCTGACGATGTCGCGGGCGGCCGAGCGGGCCTCCGCAACGATCACGTCGGCTTCGCGGCGGGCCTGGGCGCGCATGTCGTCCGCCATCCGCTCGGCAGAGAGGAGCGTGTTGCGGAGGGCCTGCTCGAGCTCCTTGTGGCGGGCCAGCTCGCTCTCGAGCTCCTCGAGCTCGTCGCGAAGATCGGCGCGCTCGCGCCACACGTGCTCGAAGCTCGCGGCGACCTCGGCGAGAAGCTCGTCGGTGGCGGAGCGGTCGTAGCCCAAGGGCTTCCGGCCGAGGGCCACGTGCCGAATTTCGACAGGCGTCATGGACATGCCATTGCCCGCCTTCGCCGGCCGCTGCCGGTTTCCTTCCCTAGTTCGCGGCGCCGATCGCGATCAGCACGACCCGGTAGACGACCGTCAAGACGAGGATCGCGACGATCGGCGAAAGGTCGAGGCCAAGACCCGCCACGGAAAGCTGTGGGAGCACCCGCCGGAAGAGCCGGAGGTACGGGTCGACGACGTCGTAGAGGAAGCGCTGTACCCGGTTCAGCCAGACGTTGTAGGGCAGCGGGACCCAGGACGTGAGGATGTACGCGATGATGCAGAGGAGGTAGACGTAGTACAGAACCGTGACGAAGTTCTGTGTCGTCGTGACCCAATCCGCCAGCACCATGGATGGAAACCTAGCGCCCCACTCGGCCGAAATCGCCGCGCAGCCGAAAAGTTCGACCGGCCGCTAGCTCTGGTTGTAGAAGCCGCGGTCGATGAGGCGCGCGCGTTCCTCGGCCGAGACCTCCACGTTCCGCGGCGTGAGCAGGAACACCTTGTCGGCCACACGCTGCATCGAGCCGTTGAGCGCGTAGGTCAGCCCGCTCGAGAAATCGATGAGCCGCTTCGAGAGGTCCGGGTCGGTGCCCTGCAGATTGACGATCACGGGCACGGACTCCTTGAACTTGTCCGCGATGGACTGCGCATCGTTGAAGCTCCTCGGCACCACGAGGTGCACGCGAACAGAAGCGGAGGCGACGGCCTCGAGCGGCCTCCGTCCGGGGCCCTGGCGGATGACCGCCGTGCTCGCGGGGGATGCGTCGGGCTCCGACCAGTCCTCGAACTCCTCACGGCGCTGCCTGCGCGGCGAGAGCCGGCGCACGTTCGCACTGTCGCTGCGGTCGTACGTCCGCTCGAGCTCCTCCTCGGCGGCGTACGCCTCCTCGTCCCAGTACTCGTCCTCCTCGACGATGCCGAAGTAGACGAGGGCGCGGCTCCAGACCTGTCCTACACCCATGACGGGGGCCAATGTTAGCGCCCGAACACCACGGAACCCACCCGAACGAGCGTCGCACCCTCCTCGGCGGCCACCCGGTAGTCCTGGGAGGTGCCCATCGAGAGCTCCTGCAGCGAATGCTCCTCGGCGAGCTCTCTGAGCTCGCGGAAGTAAGGACGGGAGGCCTCCGGATCCTCCGCAAGCGGCGGCATCGTCATGAGGCCGCGGATCTCGGCCCCCAGCTCGCGCGCCTCTGACAGGAACGAGGCGAGCTCCGACCTGGGGACGCCGGATTTGGTCTCCTCGCCGGAGAGGTTCACCTCGACCAGCGCCGGCGCGGTAAGCCTCTTCGCGGCCGAGATCGAGTCCAGGGAGTGGACGAGCTCGCACACCGCGGAGACGTCGCGCGCCTTCCGCGACTGCAGGTGCCCGATGAAGTGCCAGCGGAACTGCTCGGCGAAGCGCCCGTGCTTCGCCTGGAGATCCTGAAGACGGTTCTCGCCGACGACGGAAACGCCGGCCTCGGCGAGGACCTCCAGCTCGTCCGGCGAGACGTACTTCGTCGCGACGACGACGGTCACGCCTTCGCCCACCTCTTCCTGGATCCGCGCGTAGTTGGCGCGGACGGTCTCAGCGGATATAGGCGATGACACCTTGCCGTCCAGTGCGGCCCCGGTCGCGCCGGTGGGAGAAGAAGAGCTCGGGCTCGCAGCTCGTGCAGTGGCCGGAGCGCTCAACTGACTCGACGCCGGCAGCCCGCAGGCCGCGTTCGATCGCCTCGGCGAGATCGAGGTTCCGTCCGTGAATGACGTCGTCGCCGAAGCGGCTACGAAACGGCTCGGCGACCTCCTCGCCTACCTCATAGCAGCACGGGCCGATTCCCGGCCCGATGGCGGCCGCGGACGGACCGTCCACCGCGGCGACGCCGTTCTCGAGGATGCCCTCGACGAGCCCGCGCCAGCCGACGTGGAGGACGACGAGCCGCGGCGTGCCGTTCTGGCGGGCGAGCGCGACGGGGAAGCAATCCGCCGTGAGGAGTCCCAGGGCTCGGCCGGGCTCCTCCGTCCAGAGCCCGTCTCCCTGCTCGAAGTCCTTGCCGGGCGTGACGACGCCGCGGCCGTCCGCCTCGAAGACCCGCGCGCCATGCACCTGCCAGGCCATCGTCGCCGTCTCGGGGTCGGCGCCCACGGCCGCGCCAAGGATGCGCCGGTTCTGGACGACGCGGTCCGGCTCGTCGTCGGTGAGGATCCCGAGGTTCAGCGACTCGAAGTCGCCTTCGCTCACACCTCCCTGGCGCGTCGAGAACCCCGCAAAGTACCGCTCCCCGAGATCGTGCTCGAAGAGCTTCACGCGGGCCCTGCCGGAGCGGCGGCGATGAGCTCCTTCGCGGCTTCGATCTCCGACTCGCGCCCGTCCAGCTCCCCATTGAGCTTGCGCCGGAGGAGCTCGTCGAGGATGGCGCCCACCCGGGGGGACTCCTGCAGGCCGAGCCTGGCGAGGTCGTCGCCGGAGATCTCGAGTCCGACCTGGCGGAACTCTGCGAAGTAGCGCTCGAGCTGCGGGCGCGCGGGAGCCGCGAGCGCATAGGCGAAGAGCGCACCGTCGGGATCGTGCGGCTCGACGATCGCGCGGAGCGCCGCGGGCTCGTCCGTCTCGGCGAGTAGCTCGGGCAGCCGCGGGCCGACCGCGACGGCATCGGCGATCCGGTCCGCGTCGCGCCTGCGGAGCTTGAGGCGCTCGAACCACTCGTAGAGCTCATCCGGGGGAAGCCGCCGCGCCAGCACTGCCAGTCGGAGGCGCCATGCGGGCGTGGCCGGAGCGAGCTTCTCCCGGGCTTCGTCGACCTCCCCGATGAGCCGCACCGATTCCTCGTCGGCGGCGAGGTGCGGGTGGATTGCGCGGTCGATTCCCAGCTCGGCGAGCCGGCGGACGGAATCGCCCACGCGCTCCTCGGAGAGCAGGGCCTGCAGCTCGTCGCGGAGCCGCGCCGAGGAGAGCTCGCCGACAAGGTTCATCTCCACGCACGCCCTCGCAAGGGACAGCGTGTGGGCATCCATCGTCAGGCCGTAGCGGTTTTCGTAGCGGATCGCGCGGAAGATCCGGGTCGGGTCGTCGATGAAGGAGAGGTTGTGCAGAACGCGGACGATCCCGTTCTCGAGGTCGCGGAGCCCCCCGAAGTGATCGACGAGCCGCCCGAAGTCCTTGCCCCGAAGGGACGCGGCCATCGCGTTGATCGTGAAGTCGCGCCGGTAGAGATCCTGGCGGATCGAAGCCTGCTCGACGGTGGGCAGCGCGCCAGGGCTGTCGTAGAACTCCGTGCGCGCGGTCGCCACGTCCACCCGGCCCCCGTCGTGGACGACGATGGCCGTCCCGAACCGGTCGTGCGGGACGACGCGCCCGCCCAGCGCCTCGGCGAGGGCCTCGCCAAACGCGATGCCGTCGCCTTCGACCGCGATGTCGACGTCGAAGTTCGGCTCGCCCATGAGCACGTCGCGCACGGCGCCGCCGACGAGGTAAACCCCCTCGAAGTGCTCGCTCACCGCCTGCACTGCCTCGAAGACGGGCCGCAGGTGGTCGAGGCCGTCGAGCTTCTCGCCGATCGTGACTGGCTCGCCCGCCACCTCCTCCCTGTGCGGCTCCTCGAGCGCACGCAGGACATCGGACCGTGTCACCACACCGACCACCTCGCCGTCGCGGACGACGGGCACGCGGCCACCGGGCGCCCCGGAGACAAGCCGCATGACTTCCGCGAGCGGTGCGTCCTCGGCGCAGGTGACGACATCGGCGCCCATGACGCTCTTGACCGGCGCATGCGAGAGCCCGTGGCCGATCGCCTTGTCCAGGTCCTCGCGCGCGACCGCGCCGACGACCCGCCCGGGTTCGCCGACGAGCATTCCGCTCTGGCGGTGGCGCTGGCAGAGAACCATCGCGTGCGCAACGGTGTCGTCGGGAGAGACGAAGCGCGCGGGGCGCGACATGATCTCGCCGGCGGCTCGGCCGCGCCGAACCGCGTTCGGAAGCGCCTCGAGCACGGCAGCCCGCGCATCCTGCAGGGAACCCCGGTAGGTGGCCGAGGCCGCCTGCGCATGGCCGCCGCCGCCGAGCGCGGCCGCAATTGCCGAGGCGTCGAGCTCCGGCACGCGCGTGCGGACGACGGAGAACACCCGCCCATCCATTTCGACGAGGCAGACGAGGGCGCGGCAATCCGTGAGGTCGACGATCTTGTGCGCCAGGTTGGAGACGCCCTCGACGTACTCCGGCCACTGCAGCGCGCTGACGAGCACCTCGTACCCGCCGGCCTCGTGCGGCTCGAGCCCCGCGACGAGGGCGTCGAGGAGCGCCCGCTCGCGCTCGGCGAGCGGTGTGTGCAGATACTGGGCGACCATCTCCTGGCTCGCCCCGTGGCGCATGCACCAGGCGAGCGCCTCCGCATCGCGGATGGTCGTGCCCGCGTAGCCGAGCGAACCGGTGTCCTCGTGGATCCCGAGGGCGAACGCGGTCGCCTCGATCGCGCTCACCTCGACCTCGCGCTCGGCCAGAATCGCGACCATCGTGGTAGTCAGGGCGCCGTCCTCCGAGTGCACCGCGTTCTCCGGGCGTACCCAGTCGAGCTCCTCGCCCGCGTGGTGGTCGAAGAGGACGACCTCGACCTCCGGGCTCCGCGCGACGGGCTCGAACTCGCCGAGGCGCGCAGGGTCAGAAGTCTCCACGACGATGAGGCGCTCGACGTCGGCCGCGTCGATCCGGCCGGGCTCCGACACCTCGAGCTCCTCGGCATGCAGGCGGTAGAAGTCGCGCACGTTCCGGTTCAACGATCCGGAGAGCGCGATCACGGCATCCGGATAGAGCCTCCGCGCGGCCAGCATGGCCGCAAAGGCGTCGAAATCGGTGTTGGCGTGCGTGACGATGACCTGCACGTCTCCAAGGTTAGACCGGCTGCGCCAACCCCCTCTTTGGGGGACGTGACGGCTGGCAAGTGCGACGACGATGAATCAAGGAACGAGTCCCGTGGCGGCCGGGGGTCGAACGAACTTGGGCCGAACGACGTACTCCAAACTGCGCATCGTCCTCGCCGCGCTCGCCGTGGCTCTCGTCACAGTTGCGCCTGCCGCGAGCGCGCCCGATGTGCCGCAGCTCGTGGGGCCGAACGACGGCGACACGGTCGCCTTCCTGCCGATCTTCTCCTGGGACCCCGTCACCGGCGCGGACAAGTACAACTTCGTCCTCGCAGCCGATGTCGGGTTCAACTCGGTCGTCTACCAGGTGACCGGGACGAAGAACACGCGCGCGACCCCCGACAAGACGATCAAGAACGGGACGTACTACTGGCGCGTGCAGGCGGTCGACGCCGACGGAAATACGTCCGGCTGGTCGGACACGCGCCAGATCGACAAGCTGTGGGCCGACAGCCCGACCCTGAACACGCCGGACGACGGCGCGGTCATCTCGTTCCCGGACGAGCCACTCGTGCTCCGCTGGGACCCGGTGCCGGGAGCCGCCAAGTACCACGTGTACCTCGCGCTCGGCGACGATCCGTTCGGAGCGCAGGCGTCAGGCGACCAGGATCCGTTCGAGACGCAGGCGACCAATGCCGCCCCGGCTCTTCTGCTGTCGTCGAACACGTATTCCTGGGCCGTCATCCCGCTCGACGCGCAGGGGAACGAGGGCGAGCCGTCCGAGACCCGCACGTTCGTCTGGGACTGGCCGTCGACGACCACAACCGACGTTCAGGACGTCGCGCCCGAGACCGAGCTCTACGTGCCCGAATTCACCTGGGATGCGATCCCGGGCGCGGCGAAGTACGAGGTCGAGATCAACTCCGTCGTCGACTTCCCTGCCGGAGCCTCCAAGGTCTGCTGCGACTCGTCCGACTGGCCGATCACGACGACGTTCACGCCCAAGGAGACGCTTCCCAACAACACCTACTACTGGCGCGTCCGTGCGATCAACTCGCACGGGGAGGCGGGCGACTGGAACGAGGGGCCGTTCTTCGTGAAGACGTTCGCCAACTACCCCGACCTGAGCGAGCTAGGAGTCAAGAACCTCCGCATGCGCGACACGGCCGATCCCGGCACCGACGTGGATTCGGGCACGCCCGGCTACCAGACCCACTTGCCGATCGTCACCTGGGATCCGGTTCCCGGAGCTTCGAGCTACCAGGTCAACGTCGGTCATTACGACGCCGGCATCGACCACTGCGACTACGGCCCTCAGTCGAGCAGCCGCTGGCTGTCCTCCACGGCGAGCACGTACTGGACCCCTCTCGGGCAGCTGCCGAGCTCGAAGCCGTTCCCGTCCGGGCCGAGCACCTCCTCGGACCAGCCCGGCTTGGTCGCCGGGCAGCCCTACTGCGTCCAGGTGCGCGCTCGCAGCGGGCGCGTCAACCTGGCCGCCCCCGTCTATGGCGACTTCACGCAGCTCGACGACGGGACAGGCGCCGCCTTCACCTTTGCCGGCTACGAGACCGGGAGCACGTGTAGCCCGAGCTGCAGCACGGGCTACCTGGGACACGCCGACTACCTGCTGCCGGAACGGTTCGCGGACGACCCGACCGCGGTGACGAAGAACCCGCTCTTCATCTGGAAGCCCATCGCCGGCATGCAGTCCTACTGGGTAATCGTCGCGAAGGATCCCTCCTTCACGAACATCATCGACTACGCGTTCACGCGCTTCCCGGCCTACGCGGTGCGCACGGGCAGCCAGCCGCGAACGTATCCGGACGAGACCACCTCCTTCTACTGGGTCGTCCTCCCGTCGACCGACATAGACGGGAACCCCGCGGCCAACATCCCGGCCAACGGCGCCTACGCCGACTTCCTCAAGCAGACCGTTGCCCCGACGCTGCTCGGCCCTGACAACGATGCGACCTTCTCCTCGCCTCCGACGTTCAGCTGGTCGTCCGTGGAAGGCGCGAAGAAGTACCACCTGCAAGTCGCGACCGAGCCCACCTTTGCGCCGTCGACGTCGACCAGGCTGGACGACATCACGACTGCGTCGACGGAGTACACGTCGCAGAAGACCTACGTCGCGGCCAAGACCCTGTACTGGCGCGTGCAGGCGCAGGACGAGAACAACAACGGCCTCACGTGGTCCGAGATCCGAACGTTCGAGGTCGACCTCGAGCAGCCGACCCTCGACCCGGCTACGCCGACGCTGGGAGACGCCAGCCTGCCCGTGCTGCGCTGGTTCCCGGTGCCCGGTGCGGTGTCCTACAGCCTGCGCATCCATGAGCCGGACGGCTCGCCGCCGAGCACGTACACGGGCTTCCCGTCGACGGCGGCCTCCTTCGAGAAGATCACCGGGACCGGGCTCTTCACCTGGGAGATCCGCGCGGACTTCCCGAAGCTCACGGGGGGCACGACCCCCGGCCCCTGGTCGGACGACGCCGCCTACACGCACACGATCAAGGAGCCCACGAACCCGGTCTCGAGCGCGGGCGCGAACCGGCTCGTGCTGAGCTGGGACGCCAAGACGGGCACGAAGGCCTACAAGGTGCAGATCTCGAAGCGCGAGGACTTCAACCCCGCCTTCGAGACGAAGACCACCGACAACCCCGACTGGGCACCGAGCCTGACGAACTCGAACTACGCGTCGGGCGGCGACTTCTGGTGGCGCGTCGCGGCCATCGACGGCGACGGAAATGTCGGCGCGTTCGCGACCAATCCCGAGCACTTCCAGCTGCCGGCCATGTCGGGCGGCGGCGGCGGCGGTGGGCCGAAGACCTTCAAGGTCACGTTCAGCGGTCGCCTCGTCAAGAACCGTGCGCGTGACATCACGGTCAAGGTGCGCGACTCGGTGACGTTGAACGCCGTCCAGGGGGCGCTCGTCCGCGCCTACGGCTCAGGCGTCTCGTACACGCAGAAGACGACCAACTCGAGCGGCGTGGCCAAGTTCCGCCTCAAGCCGACGCAGCTCCAGAAGGTCTCGTTCCGGATCACGAAGTCCGGCTACTCGTCGCTGACGGTCTACCGCCGCGTCTACAGGCCGTAGCTAGCCCTCGGCGGCGATAACTTCGATCTCGACAAGCGCGCCGGAAGGCAGCGCTGCGACCTGGAACGTCGCGCGCGCCGGGGGATCGTCCCCCATGTGGCGGCCGTAGACCTCGTTCATCGCCTGGAAGTCGCCGAGGTCGACGAGAAAGATCGTCGCCTTGACGACGTTGGCGAGGCTCGTGCCCGCGGCCTCGAGGATCGCGGACAGGTTCTGCATCACCTGCTCGGTCTGCTCGGCAATCCCGCCCTCGACCATGCTGCCGCCGGGGTCGACGCCGAGCTGGCCCGAGACGAAGACGAAGCCTCCGTGCGCAATCCCCTGCGAGTAGGGCGCGCCCTGGAAGGGGGCCGGGGCCTGGTCGGTGCGAATCACGCGCTTCGTCACGAGATCTCCGTTCGCTCGATTTGGGCCCCTACGGCGCGCAGCCGTTCGTCGATCCTCTCGTACCCGCGGTCGATCTGCCCGATGTTCCCGATCGTGGAGGTGCCCTCTGCGCAGAGGCTCGCGATCAGCATCGCCATGCCCGCGCGGATGTCGGGGCTCTCCATACGCTCGCCGTACAGGCGCGCCGGCCCGTTGACGACGGCGCGGTGCGGGTCGCAAAGGATGATCCGGGCGCCCATGTTCACGAGCTTGTCGACGAAGAACAGGCGGTTCTCGAACATCTTCTCGAAGATGAGCACGGTGCCGGCCGCCTGGGTCGCGACCGCGAGTGCGATCGACGTCAGGTCGGCCGGAAACGCGGGCCAGGGACCGTCCTCGATCTTCGGGATCTGAGAGCCGATGTCGTCGCGGATCTCGAGCGCCTGTCCGCCGGGGACGCGAACCGACGAGCCGGTCACTTCCCAATTGACCCCGAGGCGCTCAAAGGCGGGCCAGATCGCGATGAGGTCTTCGGCGACGACGTCCTCGATGACGACCTCGCCCTCCGTCACCGCAGCGAGGCCGATGAAGCTCGCAACCTCGATGTGGTCCGGACAGATGCGCCACTCGCCGCCGTGCAGCTCGCCGACGCCGCGAATGCGCAGGACGTTGGAGCCGATCCCCTCGATCTCGGCGCCGAGCGAGACGAGGAAGCGGCAGAGATCCTGGACGTGCGGCTCGCTCGCGGCGTTGCCGATGACGGTTTCGCCGGGCGCGAGCACCGCGGCCATGATCACGTTCTCCGTTCCCGTGACCGAGGCCTCGTCGAGGAAGACCTGGGCTCCCTTCAGGCCGTCGGTGCGCATGCGGTAGACCTTGTCCGCGGTGATGTCCGCGCCGAGCCGCGTGAGCGCATGGATGTGCGTGTCGAGCCGGCGGCGGCCGATGACGTCGCCGCC
>JAICVP010000243.1 GCA_025935275.1 Thermoleophilia bacterium | reverse complement strand
GCCGAGCTCGCCGCCGCGCTCGTCGGGATCGACTCGGTCAATCCTGAGCTCGTGCCCGGCGGAGCTGGGGAGGCAGAGGTCGCTACCTATGTCGCAGGCTGGCTCGAAGCGGCTGGGCTCGAGGTCGAGGTGGAGGAGGCCGCGCCCGGCCGGCCCAGCGTCGTCGGGATCGCGCGCGGCCGAGGGGACGGGCAATCGCTTCTCCTGAACGCCCATCTGGACACGGTCGGTTATGCCGGGATGGAGCGTCCGCTCGAGCCTCGGGTCGAGGATGGCCGCCTCTACGGCCGCGGGGCCTATGACATGAAGGGAAGCCTGGCGGCGATCATGGTTGCCGGCGCCGAAGCGGCGAAGCAGAACCTGCGCGGCGACGTGCTCGTGACCGCCGTCGCCGACGAGGAGGTTGCGAGCATTGGCTCCGAAGCTGTAGCGAAGCGCCATGTGGCCGACGCCGCGATCGTCTCGGAGCCGACGGAGCTTCGCCTCGCCGTGGCGCACAAAGGGTTTGTCTGGCTCGAGATCGAGACATTCGGGAGGGCTGCACACGGCTCGCGCCCCGATCTCGGGATCGACGCGATCGTTCGCATGGGCCGGGTTCTCACCGGGCTGGGCGAACTCGACGAGGCGCTTCGCGCGAGCCCGTCCCACCGCCTGCTCGGAAGCGGCTCCCTGCACGCCTCACTGATCGAAGGTGGCCAGGAGCTCTCGTCGTATGCGGAGCGCTGTCTCCTTCAGCTCGAGCGCCGTACGGTGCCCGGGGAGACGCCGGCTCTCGTCGAGGAGCAGATCCGACAGGTGCTGGACGGCGCCGATGGCGAGGTGAGGACGATCTTTGTGCGCGAGCCGTTCGAGGTGTCCGAGGACGAGCCGGTCGTGGAGCTGGTGCTCCGTCACGCCGGTGAGCCGGAGGTCGTCGGCGTCCCGTTCTGGGCCGACTCCGCGGTGTTCGCCGCGGCCGGAATACCGACCGTTCTCTACGGCCCCAAGGGCGAAGGCGCGCACGCCGAGGTGGAGTGGGTCGATCTCGCGTCTGTCGAGCACTGCAAGGACGTTTACCTGGCTGTTGCGTGCGACCTCTGCGCGTAGGATTCGGCCTGCCGTGGAGTTCGACCACATCGGGGTTCCGGCCGCCGCCAAGCGCGACGGCATGCGCTTCCTCGAGTCGAAGCGCCTCTGGCTCACGAGCCCCGGCGACCACCCCTATCGGGTGGAATGGCTGTGGTACGAGCCCGACAGCGCCGAGGCGGAGCTGATCCGGACGGTTCCCCACGTCGCCTACCGGGTGAACAGCCTCGAGGAGGCCATGAGCGGGGAGAAGGTGATCGCGGAGCCGTTCGACGTCTTCGGCGAGGTCCGCGTGTCGTTCATCGAGGTGGACGGTGCGCCGGTCGAGTTCGTCCAGTCGCTCTGACGTGAGCCCGGTCGCGCCCGTCCGGTGGGGCTTCCTCTCGACTGCCAGGATCAACCGCAGGATCCTCGCGGCCGCCGAGAAGTCCGAGCTCGCCGAGGTAGTCGCGGTGGCGAGCCGCGATCCGGACCGGGCCGAGGCCTACGCCGTCGAGCACGGCATTGCACGGTCGCACGGGAGCTACGAGGCCCTGCTCGAGGATCCCGGGGTCGACGCCGTCTACATTGCCTTGCCGAACTCGCTCCATGTTGAGTGGTCGCTGCGGGCCCTTGCCGCCGGCAAGCACGTCCTCTGCGAGAAGCCGCTGACCCGGAGCCCCGAGGAGGCGGAGGAGGCATTCGACGCGGCCGAGCGTGCGGGCCGCGTCCTCATGGAGGCCTTCATGTGGCGCCATAGCCCGCAGACGGCCAAGCTCGTGCAACTCGTCGAGGGAGGGGTGATCGGCGAGCTCCAGCTCGTGCGGGCGACGTTCAGCTTTCCCCTCGAAGGCCGCCGCAACATCAGGCTCGACCCCGCCCTCGGGGGCGGCTCCCTCATGGACGTGGGCGCCTACTGCGTGAGCGCAGCGCGCCTCCTCGCGGGGGAGCCGGAGCGGGTTTACGGCGAGCAAGTGATCGGCGACTCCGGCGTCGACGTCCTGTTCACGGGCGTGCTCCGCTTCCCGCGGGGTGTGCTCGCCGAGATCGACGCGGGCATGTATCTGCCCCGGCGCGATGGGCTCGAGGCCGTGGGGACCGAAGGTTCTCTCGTCATCCCAGATCCCTGGCTCGCACAGCGGCTCGTCCTCCACCTCCGGCGGGGTGAGAGCCGAGAGGAGATCGCCCTGCCACCCGCGGATCCCTACCGGCTCGAGCTGGAGAACATGTGCGCCGCGATCAGCGGCGAGGCGGAGCCTCTCCTGGGACGCGATGACGCAGTCGGCCAGGCGCGGACGCTGCAGGCGCTCTACGACTCTGCCGACGAAGGCCGCCCCGTCGAGCTCTAGCCGTTCCTGAGGTGGCTCGTGTCGACCACCCGGAAGTCCGAGCCTCTGACCTTGCCCAGTGTGTGCAGCTGGTCGTTGTCCCAGCTGTCGTCCGGAGCGCCGGTCAGGTACCAGCTCGTCCCGTTGTCGGCGACGATCATCCCGTAGCGCTTCAGCGCCTTGAGGACGACACGCGCCTGGTACGGGAAGCCGGACAAGGGATAGTTCGCGCGGAGCCGCAGGCGGAGACCCATCGGCGGGAGCGACTTGCTGGTCAGATTCGATGCAAAGTGGCGCGCCGGGTACACGTAGTCGCGCTTCGAGCGGCTGACGGTGAAGCGAATGGCGTGGTCGATGTGCCCTGCCGCCACCTCCTCGTAGCGGACGAGGCCCGGGAGGATGGGGAGGCCGGCGGCGTCGGCCGAGGTCCAGCCGCGCGGCCGCAGCGCGTTCGAGGTCAGGCTCCAGATCGCGCCGGACCCCGCGCTCCACGGAGTCGGGTAGAGGGCGAAGAGCTCGTAGAGCGTGCAGGTGTCGGAGTCGACGATGAGCGCGTGCCGGTCGCCTTCGGAGCCGTACCCACCCTCGATGTCCACCCCGTCCGGAATGGGATACGGGCCGGCGTCGCTCTCGTCGTCGTACTGGAAGTCCACGGACGAGGTTGGCTGCGAGGAGTCGACGACCGTGATCGGGATCCCGATCGGCGCGCCTTCCCAAAGACCCGAGCCGAAGTCGGCGTGAACGGGGAGTCGGGCGCCGATCGAGCGGACGATCTTCCGCGAATTCGAGCGCAGCGGCAACTTCCCGACGGGCTTGTTCCAGACATTCGTCTCCGGGAAGAGCGGGCAGCCGAGAGCGTCCGGCAACGGCACCGGAGCTGCCGTCGCGGGCGCGGCGAGGAGGATGGCTGCGGCGAGAACGGCGACGAGCCTCACCG
>JAICVP010000211.1 GCA_025935275.1 Thermoleophilia bacterium | reverse complement strand
GAGTCGCTCTCCTCCCAGACGCAGAACAACCTGCAGGACGCGCTGAAGTCGAAGTTCGCGGCGACCTCCGTTGGCGTGAAGAACGTCTCTGCCAGCTTCTCGAAGCAGATCCTGAAGAGCGCACTCATCGCGGTCATCGTCTCGCTGCTGCTGATCGTGGGGTACGTCGCATGGCGGTTCGAGTTCAAGTTCGCGGTGCCGGTTCTCACTGCGCTCGTCCACGACATCCTCATCACCCTCGGGATCTACTCGATAACCGGCCGGGAGGTGACGACGTCGACGGTCGCGGCGGTCCTCACCATCCTCGGATACTCGATCTACGACACGATCATCATCTTCGACCGTGTACGCGAGAACGTGCCGCTCATGCGGCGGTCGAGCTTCGCAGCGATCGCGAACCAGTCGCTCTGGGAGACGATCCGCCGGTCGCTCGCGACGACGTTCATCACCCTGCTTCCGGTCACGTCGCTCTTCCTCTTCGGCGGCGACACCCTCAAGGACTTCGCCTTCGCGCTCCTGGTCGGGATCATCTCCGGCGCGTACTCGACGATCTTTATCGCGACCCCGTTCCTCGTCGTCCTGAAGGAGCGCGAGCCCGAGTTCGCCAAGCGCAAGAGCGCAGGCCTCCGCGAGAAGGTCGAGGAGCCTGACCTTCCGCAGGAGGTCGAGCCCGAGACAGTTCCCGTCGAGGAGGCCCCCGTTGCCGCAGCCGTTCCCGTCGAGGTCCCGGTGGAGGACGGCGAGGACGGCGAGGGCGTGCCGGCGAGCGCGGCCGCAAGGCGCGAGGCTCGCCGGAAGCGACGGCGTGCGAGACCCCATGGACGAACCAGGTAGCGAAAACCACGACGCGAAGTCGCTCCGCGGCGTCGCGGAGGACGCGCTTCTCGCCGCGCTCGGCGCGGTTGCGCTGACCAAGGACCGCGCTGACGAGCTCGTCCAGGAGCTGGCCGGCCGCGGGAAGATGACGGGCGACGATGCACGCGAGCTCGTCGACGACGTCATGGGCCGCTGGCGGGGCGACGCCGTGCGCATGAGCGAGCGCGCCGGCTCGACGCTTTCGACCCTGTTCCGCGAGGTCGGCCTGATCACGCGGCGCGAGTACGAGGAGCTCGAGCTCCGTCTGGCGCAGGTCGAGCACCGGTTGCGCCTCGTCGAGAAGAAGGACCCGTGAGCTCCCGGCCGGCTGTCCGTCAGCTCGGCCGCCTCTCCGAGATCTCGCAGGTCGCGGCCAAGCACGGCTTCGGTTACTTCTTCGACACGCACCGGCCCCACGGGCCGCGTTCCCGTCGCGCGCGGGAAGTGGACGTCGCAACGGACGGCTCGAACCGCGGCCTCCGGGTTCGGCAGATGCTCGACGAGCTCGGGCCGACGTTCGTCAAGTTCGGCCAGCTGCTCTCCACGCGTCCCGACATCGTCCCGCCGGACATCGTCTTCGAGCTGAAGGCGCTCCAGGACGACGTCACGCCAGTGGCCTACTCGGAGGTCGAGCGCGTGATCCAGGAGGAGCTCGAGCTCACCATCGAGCAGCTCTTCGTCGACTTCGAGGAGATCCCGGTCGCGGCCGCGTCCATTGGCCAGGTACACCGTGCGACGCTCCCGAACGGGCGCCGCGTGGCCGTGAAGGTGCAGCGGCCCGATGCCCCGCGCCAGATCGAAGCCGACCTCGAGCTGATGTACCAGGCCGCGCGCCTCGTTCGCGACCGGGTGAAGGCGCTCGAGTTCATCGACACGGTGTCGCTCGTCGACGAGTTCGCCCGCACCATCCGCCAGGAGCTCGACTACCGGATGGAGGCGCGCAACGCCGAGCAGTTCCACCGCAACTTCGCGGGCCACCCGCACGTGCGCGTGCCCCGTGTGTTCTGGAGCTACTCGCGCTCGCGGGTCCTCACGCTCGAGCTGCTCGAGGGCGTGCAGCTTCGCGACCTCGACACCGAGACGTACTCGATCGAGGAGCGGCGCCGGCTCTCGTACCTGATCGCCGAGGCGTGGATGCACATGATCTTCCGGCACGGCTTCTTCCACGCCGACCCGCATCCGTCCAACGTCATGGTGCTGGAGGCGACCGAGCAGATCGGCCTCATCGACTTCGGCATGGTTGGGAAGCTGACCGACGAGGACATGTCGCGGCTGACCGGGCTCTTCATCGACGCGATGAACGAGCGCATCGAGGCCCTCCCGAAGCGGCTCGCCGCGCTGGGCGTCCGCTATCCGAAGGATCTCGAGGAGGAGTTCGTCGCCGAGCTGCGTGACGTCTACTACCGCTATTACGGCTCGAGCCTCTCCGAGATCGATCCGATCCAGCTGATCCGCGAGGCCTTCGCGCTGATCTACCGCATGCATCTGCAGCTGCCGACGCGCTTCGTCCTGCTCGACCGCGCGATCGCGACGCTCGGCTCCGTCGGAATGGAGCTCTACCCGGACTTCAATGTCTTCGACGTCGCCAAGCCGTATGCGCGCGAGCTCCTGATCGAGCGCTTCACGCCGCAGCGGATCGCGCGCCGCACGGGGCTCGAGGTGCGGAACATGGCCTCGATGCTGCACGAGCTCCCGTACCAGGTGCACGACACGCTCGAGCAGGTGCGCGACGGCCAGATCGAGGTCGGCTTCCGGCACGAAGGCCTCGAGGATCTGATCAAGCGCATGGACATCGTCTTCAACCGCGTCGGGATCGCGATGGTCGCGGTCGGCGGCGCGCTCACGTCCGCGCTGCTCGCGCTGGTCTCGGACGGCGTCGGCTCGTTCTTCGGGATTCTTTCCGTCGTCGGCCTCGCCCTCTCGGGCATCCTCAGCATCTGGCTCGTCTGGAGCGTCCTGCGCTCCGGCCGCCTGTAGCTCGAGGGACCCTTTTCGGCGTGGCCGGCGTAGTACCGGCATGCGCACACGACTTTTCATCGCAACGCTCATGTCTCTCGCCGTCGCGCCGCTCGCCCGCGCCGATGGGCTGCCCATTGCCGACGCGTCCGCGCCGGCCATGATCGGGGGCGGCGACGGGAACGGCCGTCTCGTCGCGCTCCCCTCCGCCCATGGGACCGCGGTCGCCCGTGTGGGAGAGGTCGTCTACGCCTCGACGCGGCTCGACGGGCGCTACACGGTGCCGGTGGTCGCACTCGACCACACCGCGGCCGGCCTCTCAACGGACGGGTCGACGCTCGTTCTGATCAACCCGCGCCGGACCTTCCCGCGGGCCCGAACGAGCTTCGTCGTCCTCAATGCGAACAGCCTGCGGACGCGTAGCCGCATTGTCCTGAAGGGCGACTTCGGCTTCGATGCCCTCTCACCGGACGGCACGCGGATGTTCCTCATCCATTACCTGTCGCGCCGGGATCCGACGCGGTACGAGGTGCGCGCGCTCGACGTGCCGAGCGGCAAGCTTCTGCCGACCCCGATCGTGGACAAGAGCGAGCCCGACGAGCGCATGGCCGGCTTTCCGATCACGCGCGAGACGAGCGCGGATGGGCGGTGGGCCTACACGCTCTACGACGGGGCCGGGCACGAGCCCTTTGTCCATGCGCTCGACACCGTGAACGGGGAGGCGCACTGCATCGACCTGGAAATGCTGGCCGGGCGGCAGGACCTCTACAACCTGCGTCTCGGGCTCGGCCCTGGAGACTCGAGGCTCGCCGTCCTCGACGGCGCGGAGAAGGTGACCCTAATCGACACGATGAGTTTTGAGCCGGTCGACGCGACCGTCGCGCCGGTCCCGGTCT
Source organism: Thermoleophilia bacterium (assembly GCA_025935275.1). Taxonomy (GTDB): domain Bacteria; phylum Actinomycetota; class Thermoleophilia; order Gaiellales; family Gaiellaceae; genus DATEOR01. The sequence goes on along the minus strand of JAICVP010000211.1, from coordinate 221 downwards.
CGACGGCGGAGTCTTCCTCCGGGCGGTGGCCACTTGCGCTGCTCGCCGGCGTCCTGCTGATCGTTCTCGTGGGCGGGGTTCTCGCGCTGCGAAGACGCAGCTACAACTGGCGCTCGAGCGTGCCGTCCCGCCCGCGCACGTAGATTCGTACCTCGCGTCGGGGTGCCCGCTCCGGCTTGAGGTAGACGATCTCGACGGCGCTCTGCGACCCGCTCGTCACG
>JAICVP010000178.1 GCA_025935275.1 Thermoleophilia bacterium | reverse complement strand
GGCTCGTCGCGCTGTCGACGAGGAGGGCGGTGTGAGCGGGGTCGAAGTTCGAGACCTCTTCCGTGTCTACTCGACTCCGGAGGGGCACGCCGCCGCGCTGCAGGGACTGACGCTCGCCGTGCAGGAGCGGGAGTTGCTCGTCGTCCTTGGCCCGAGCGGCTCGGGGAAGTCGACCCTCCTACGGGTGCTTGCGGGAATCGAGCGGCCCTCCGCCGGCACCGCCCAGGTTTTCGACGACGATCTCGGGCGGCTGTCCTCTCGGAGGCTGGCCGAGTACCGCTCGCGTACCACCGGCTATGTGGAGCAGCACTACTCGCGCTCGCTCGACCCCGACCTGACGGCCCGGGAGCTCGTCGGCGTCCAGCTCGGGCTCGCGGGGGCGCCACGCGACGAGCGGCAGCGGCGGGCCGACGAGCTACTCGACCGCGTCGGGCTCGCGGACAAGCGGAGCTCCAGGCCGGCCGAGCTCTCCGGCGGCGAGCAGCAGCGCATCGCCGTCTGCGCCGCGCTTGCGCACCGGCCGAAGCTCCTGCTCGCCGACGAGCCGACCGGGGAGCTCGACGCCGCGAGCGCCGGTCTCGTCTACGAGCTCATCGGCGCCCTCGCCCGCGAGCACGGGTGCACCACGGTGCTCGTGAGCCACGACGTCGAGTCGACGGCGATCGCCGACCGCACCGTTCGCGTTCGCGACGGCCGGGTGAGCGAGGAGACCGAGCGTGGCGACGGCGAGACGCTGGTCGTGGCCCGCGGGGGCTGGGTGCGCCTTCCCGAGGAGCTGCTCGTCCGAGCCCGCATCGGCTCACGCGCCCGGGCCGAGCTCGGAGAACGTGGGATCCTCGTCTCGGCGGCGGGCGAGCCGGCACAGCCGGGATCCCGGGACGGCCGAGCGCCGGCTCCGGCCGCAGAGGCGAACGGCGCAGTGCTCGCGCAGGTCCGCGCGGTGGGGAAGCGCTACGGCGAGGGTGCGCGGGAGACAGTCGTCCTCGACGGGCTCGACACCGACTTCCGCGCTGGCCGGGTAGCTGCCTTGACCGGGCCCTCGGGATCGGGGAAGACCACGCTCCTCCATATCCTCGCCGGCCTGCGGGATCCGAGCGCGGGAAGCGTTTCGGTCCTCGGCCAGGCTCTCGCCGAGCTGGGACGCGAGGAACGGGCCGCCCTGCGGCGCGACCCGATCGCCTTCATCCCTCAGGATCCGGCTCTCACTCCCTTCTTGAGCGCGCGCGAGAACGTCGAGGTCGCGCTCATCCTCAGAGACGTGAGTCCAGAGGAGGCGCGCCAGCGCGCGCTCGACGCACTCTCGGAGGTCGGGCTCACCGAGCGCGCGGAGCAGCGCGTTGCCCGGCTCTCGGCGGGAGAGCGGCAGCGTGTCGCGATCGCCCGCGCGCTTGCCGCGGAGGCCAGGATCCTGCTGGCTGACGAGCCCACGGCCCGGCTGGACGAGGCGAACGCGCTCGCCGTCGGCGCGCTCTTCGGACGCTATGCCCGCGAGCGTGGAGCCGCGGTCGTCTGCGCGACCCACGATCCGCTCGTCGTCGCGGAGGCGGACGACGTGCTGGCGCTCTAGCAGTCCGGGCTGTCGCCGTTCGCGCCGGGCAGGCGCTCGAGAAGATCGGCGAGGCTCGCGATCTCGTCGGCGCTGAAACGCTCGACGAACAGCCGGTGCACGCCGGCGAGGTGCGTGGTCCTGGCGGCCTGAAGCTTCTCGTCGCCTTCCGGGGTGAGCTTCGCGTAAACCACTCGCCGGTCGGTCGCACACGCCTCACGTGCGACGAAGCCCGAACGTTCGAGCCCGTCGAGGAGCCGTGTGATTCCGGAGGGGGTGAGCAGCACGCTGGCTGCGAGGTCGACCCTGCGCATGGCCTGCTCGGGGGCCCACGAGAGATGCAGCAGCACCTCGAAGTCGTTGATCGTCAGCCCGTGGTCGGCCACCAGCTCCGCGTTCAGCTTCCCGACGATCGCCGAATGCGCTCGCAGGAAGCGCACCCAGGTGTCGAGCTCCGCACCGCGTGAGACCGTCGGAGTGCTCACACGACTAGCCTACAACCATGGCTGACGAGCATGGGATCGTCGCGAGCGGGCTCGTCCGCGAGTTCAAGAAAGGGCCGCGTGCGGTGGACGGGATCGACCTCGTCGTTCACCCCGGCGAGATCTACGGCTTCCTCGGTCCGAACGGCGCCGGCAAGTCGACGACCGTGCACATGCTCACGACGCTGCTCCCGCCGACCGAGGGGACGGCGACCGTCGCCGGCTACGACATCGTGCGCGAAGGCCCGCAGGTCCGCGCCGCGATCGGAGCCGCGCTGCAGGAGGCGGCACTCGACCCGCTGCTCACGGGGCGCGAGCACCTACGGCTGCAGACGACGCTGCAGGGAATCCCCCGCTCCGAGCGGGCCAGGCGCGGTGACGTTCTGCTCGAGCGCGTGGGGCTCTCGCAGGCGGCGGACCGCAAGGTCCGCGGCTACTCCGGCGGGATGAAGCGCCGGCTCGACCTGGCACTCGCGCTCGTCCACTCGCCCCGGATCCTCTTCCTGGACGAGCCGACCACCGGGCTCGACCCGCAGAGCCGGAGCGCGCTCTGGCAGGAGGTGGGCCGCCTTGCGCAGGACGACGGCGTCACGGTGTTCCTCACCACCCAGTACCTCGAGGAGGCGGACGTGCTCGCCAACCGGGTCGGGATCATCGACCACGGGAAGATCGTCGCCGAGGGCACTCCCGCCCAGCTCAAGGCCGAGGTCGGCCGCCCGACCGTCGAGGTCGTCCCGGTCGACCCGGAGGACAAGGAGCGGGCTGCCGGGATCCTCGCCCGCTTCGGCGAGCCCTGCGCCGCCATCCAGGGTGTGGCGGTCCGCCTGCGGACGGGCGAGGCCGACCTGGCCGAGATCGTTCGCGCGCTCGACTCCGAGAACCTCAAGGTCGAGAACCTCCAGCTCCACCAGCCCTCGCTCGACGACGTCTTCCTCGCCAAGACCGGCCGCTCCCTCGAGGGGGCCGGGGAAGAGGATCAGGAGCCCGAGCTGGCGCTCGAGCCGGCGTGAGCGACGGCTTCGTCGAGCAGGTCGGCCAGCTGGCCCGGCGGTCGGTGGTGCGAACCGCGCGCCAGCCCGCCAATGTCGTCTTCCCGCTCGTCTTCCCGTTGCTCTTGCTCGCGGTGAACTCGACCGGGCTCCAGTCGGCCACGCGCCTGCCCGGCTTCCCGACGGACTCCTACCTCGCGTTCGCGCTCGCGGTCCCGTTCATGCAGGGCGCGCTCTTCGCCACGATGAACGCAGGCACCGACCTCGCGCGCGACATCCAGACCGGGTTCCTGAACCGCCTGGCGCTCACGCCGATGCGCGGCATCGCGCTCCTCGCCGGCCAGCTCGGAGGTGTAATGGCGATGACCGCTGTGCAGGCCGTTGTGTGGATCAGCGCCGGCCTCATCCTGGGCGTCCACTTCGCGGCCGGAGCCGGCGGGATTGCGGTGCTGCTCATCTTCTCGCTCCTGATCGGCCTGGGCTTCGGCGCCCTCGGCGCCTTCCTCGCTCTCCGCACGGGCTCGGGCGAGTCGGTGCAGGGGATGTTCCCTGTCTTCTTCGTCTTCCTCTTCATCTCGTCGATGGCCATGCCGCGGAACCTGATCGAGATCGACTGGTTCCGGACCGCGGCCACGGCGAATCCGGTCTCGTATCTCATCGAAGGGATCCGCAGCCTCATCGTGATCGGGTGGGACGCCGAGGCGCTCGCGCTCGGGTTCGGATTCGCGGCGCTCATCGCCGTGGTCGCGCTCACCCTCGCCACCGTGTCCCTCCGGACGAGGCTGACGCGGTCATGAGGACGCTCTCCGTCGCCGAGGGAGTCGCCTGGCGCGTCCTCCACAACGTGTTCACCAACCCGTCCCTCCTCATCCCCTCGCTGATCTTCCCGCTCTTCTTCTTCACCGCGTTCGCGGGCGGCCTCTCGCGGATCGACCAGGTGCCGGGCTTCGACTACCCGCCCGGGTACACCGCGTTCCAGTTCGTCTTCGTGCTCCTGCAGTCGGCGGCGTTTGGCGGGGTCTTCACGGGCTTCGGCATTGCCCGCGACTTCGAGAGCGGCTTCGGCCGGCGGCTCCTCCTCTCGGCGCCGCACCGGAGCGGGATCGTGCTCGGCTACGCGCTTGCGGCGCTCGTCCGCTGGCTCGTGACCGCGGCGGTCGTCACCGTGGTCGCGCTGCTCGTGGGGATGGAGGTCGCGGGGAGCGGGATCGACCTCGTCGGGCTCTACACGCTTGCCGTCTTCCTCAATCTCGCGGCGATTCTCTGGGCGACCGGAGTGGCGCTGCGCCTGCGGACGATGCAGGCGGGACCCGTCATGCAGATGCCGGTCTTCCTCCTCTTGTTCTTCGCGCCCGTCTACGTGCCGCTCGCCTTGTTGCGGGGCTGGATCCACGAAGTCGCCACCTACAATCCGATCACGCGGGTGCTCGAGGCCGGCCGCGGCTTCCTCGCGGGCACTCCGACCGAGGTCGGGCTCTCGTTCGCGCTAGCCGCTGCGCTCGTCGTCGCTTTTTCCTTCTGGGCCCTGCGCGGGCTCCGCAGTGCCGAGCGCGCGGGCTGAGGGGGATCAAGCCCACGCTGCCGGAGGCCGATCCTCCGGGGTAGTCGGTATCCTGCG
>JAICVP010000332.1 GCA_025935275.1 Thermoleophilia bacterium | reverse complement strand
TTCAGCTCCGCGCGCTCACGATCGAGCCGCTCGGCCTGGGCGCAATTCTCGCCGGGCTCGAGCGCCTGAAGCAGAAGCTGGCCGCGGAAGGGCTCTTCGCCCCCGACCGCAAGCGACCGCTGCCAGTCCTGCCGCGGCGGATCGGCGTGCTGACCGGCAACGAGGCCGCCGCCAAGCGCGACTTCGTCACGGCCGTCCAGAGCCGCTTTCCGGCGGCAAATCTTCTCGTCGCACAGACGTATGTACAGGGGCAGGCGGCGCCGGCCGCGATCGCGGCGACGCTGCAGGCGCTCGGACGCGAGCCCGACGTGGACGTGATCGTGCTCACCCGCGGCGGCGGGAGCTTCGAGGATCTGCTCCCCTTCAGCGACGAACGGGTCGTGCGCGCCGTGGCGGAATGCGACGTCCCGGTCGTCTCCGCAGTCGGGCACGAACAGGACACGCCGCTCTGCGACCACGCCGCCGACGTGCGGGCGTCGACGCCGACCGCGGCCGCACGGCTCGTCGTTCCGGACGAACGGGAGCTCCGAGAGCGACTCGAGTCCGCACGCGCCGCGCTCGCCCGTGGCGCGGGAACGGCTCTCGAGCGCGCGCGCGGCTCGCTCACCCGGGACCGGGAGCGACTGGACCGAGCACCGACTCTGCTTGTCGAGCGCAAGCGGGCGGGCCTCGAGGGCCTCGCTGGCAGACTGCAAACGTTGTCTCCGCAGAAGACATTGGCTCGAGGGTACGCCATTGTCCGGACGGACAACGGCATCGTGCGCTCCAGCACGGAACTCGAAACGGGCGGCCGGGTCGACGTCGAGCTCGGTGAAGGAAGCTTCGGCGCGCGGGTGGAGGAAACGAAGCCGTGAGCGACGACATCTCCTTCGAGGACGCTCGGGGAGAGCTCGAGCAGATCGTTGCGAAGCTCGAGAGCGGCCAGGCGAGTCTCGAGCAAGCAGTCGCCCTCTGGGAACGGGGCGAAGCGCTCTACCGCACGTGCGTCGGCAAGCTCGACGCCGCGCAGGGAAGGATCGAGGAGCTCGGAAGGCGCGTCGAGGAAAACCGGCCGTGATCGGCTGGCTCTACGACCTCGCCGGCCGTCGAGTCGAGAAAGGCGAGCTCGGCGAACGGAGGCACGAGCTGGTCGGGGACCTCGAAGGAGACGTGCTCGAGGTGGGAGCCGGCACGGGTCTCAACCTCCAGCACTACGAGCGCGCGAGCCGGGTCGTCGCGGTGGAGCCCGATCCGAGCATGGCTGGCCGCCTGCGCAGGCGCGCTCCCGAAGCGACGGTGCCGGTCGAGATCGTCGCCGGGACAGCCGAGTCCCTGCCCTTCGAGGACGAGAGCTTCGAGACCGCGGTCATCACGTTCGTTCTCTGCTCGGTCGAGGACCCGCAGGCCGCCCTGGCCGAGGTGCGCCGGGTGCTCGCGCCGGGCGGGCGGCTCATCCTGCTGGAGCACGTTCGCGGCGAAGGCCGCCTCGCGAGCTGGCAGGACCGCCTCACCCCGCTTCACCGCAAGGTTGCGGGGAACTGCAATCTGAACCGCCGCACCAGAGACGAGGTGGCCGCGGCAGGCTTCGACGTCGCCGGCCTCCGCCCGGTCAGGATCCCTGGAAGCCACCCGCTCGTACGCAGCGGGCTTCAGGGCGTCGCGATCAAGACCTCTTCGTAGTACTTGCCCTTCCGCCGGCCGGTGCGCCGGTTCACGTGGCGGAGGAGCCGGTCTTCGAGGCGGAGTCCCGCCGCGGAGAGAATCCCGTCGTAGAGGCCGCGCCGGTCGTTGACGACGACCACGACCTTGCCCCCGGGCCGCAGCGAGCACCGAGCGCGTGCCAGGACTGCGGCGATGTCGTCAGAATATCCCTTGACGCCGCGCCCGATCTCCTCGCTGTCGCGCCGTTCGAGGCCGAGGAGCTCGTACGCGTAGGCGTGCTGCTCGTGGTAGTCGATGAGACCCGGATAGGGCGGCGAGGTGAGCACGAGGTCGACCGCCCCCGGCGGATCCACGAACCGCGCATCGCCGTGGAGGACGTCGACGGGCTCTGACGACCGCGCGTCCGCGAACTCCTGCACCCGCTGCACCGCGTCACGCACATAGCGCCGCAGGAACTTGTCCGCCTCCCCCACCGGCCGGCACACGCGCCGGTGCTTGTGGCA
>JAICVP010000021.1 GCA_025935275.1 Thermoleophilia bacterium | reverse complement strand
TCTCGGCGATGGGCAACATGCCCGTCCTCAAGGATCTCGTCGTCGACATGTCGCCCTTCTGGACGAAGATCAAGAACATGAAGCCGTGGCTCGAAACTGGCTACGAGGAGGTCCCCGAGAAGGAGTTCATCCACTCCCAGGAGGAAATGAACCCGATCCACAAGGAGGCGCTCTGCATCATGTGCGGCTGCTGCGTCTCCGAGTGCAACTCGATGGAGTCCGACCCCGAGTTCTTCGGGCCCGCGGCGCTCGCGAAGGGCTTCCGCTTCGTCGGCGACCCCCGCGACCGGATGAAGGTCGACCGCCTCGAGGACTACAACGACGAGCACGGGATTTGGGACTGCACCCGCTGCTACTTCTGTAACGAGCGCTGCCCCAAGGGCGTCGACCCGCGTGACGCGATCGCGAAGCTCGGGGCGGAGTCGATCGCGGAGGGAATCGACCGCGACATGGGCGCGAAGCACGCGAACTGGTTCGTCCACTCGGCGCGGACGACCGGCTGGCTCCGCGAGACCGAGCTCGTGCCGAAGACCCAGGGCGTCGTCTCCGCCATCCAGCAGACGAAGTTCGCGCTCTCGCTCGCCAAGCGCGGTAAGGTGCCGCCCCCGTTCCCACCGCACGTGGCCGAGAACGTGCAGGAGGCCCGCGCGCTCTACGAGGTCGTGAAGGCGCGCGGCGTGAAGGGCGCGGCGGGGATCGTCCAGGGCGAGCGCGCCCTCGCGCGCATCGAGCACACCGACCACGGTGGTGCATCCCGCGATGCGCCGGAGGTCACGCCAGGTGAGACGCCGCCGAGGGCCGAGGGATGAGAGTCGCCTACTACAAGGGCTGCCTCGCATCGCTCTCCGCCAAGGAGCTCGACAGCTCGACCAAGGCGCTCGCCCCCAAGCTCGGCATCGAGCTCGAGGAGCTCGAGTCGGTCACATGCTGCGGTGCCGGAGACATCCACGAGGCCGAGCCTGACTACTACCTCCACCTGAACGCGCGCATCCTCGCGTACGCAGAGGCAACGGGCGCGGACACGCTCATGACGATCTGCAATGTCTGCACGCTCAACCTGCGGCAGGCGAACTTCCAGCTCCAGAACGACGACGCGCTGCGCGAGCGCGTCAGCGACAACCTGGAGACCGTAGGCGCGCCGCGCTACTCGGGCGGCGTGGAGGTCAAGCACCTCCTCTGGCTGATCGCCGACGGCGAGGGGTACGAAAAGCTCAAGGACGTCGCTCACAAGGGGCTCAAGGGCCTCAAGGTGGCGCCCTTCTACGGCTGCCAGATCCTGCGCCCGTCGAAGCTCATGGGCTTCGAGGACCCGGACCGCCCGTGGTCGCTCGAGGCGATCATCGAGGCGTGCGGCGGGGAGGCGATCGACTATCCCGCGAAGATCAAGTGCTGCGGCTTCCCGATCATCCAGGCCCGCGAGGAGCTGGCGCTGGGCGAGCTCATCCAGCCGATCGAGCAGTCCATCGAGGCCGGCGCCGACGCAATGGTGACTCCGTGTCCGCTCTGCCATCTCTCGCTCGACGCCTGGCAGCAGAAGCTCGAGGCCTCGACCGGCAAGAGCTACCAAATGCCGATCCTGCACCTCTCGCAGCTGATCGGGGTCGCGGCTGGGCTGGACGACTCCGAGCTCAAGTTCCGGCGGCACGTCGTTTCCGTCGACCCGGTTCTCGAGAAGCTGGAAGCACCCTAGGCGTGCCCGCGCTGGTCGGCCGTCCGGCGCCGCCCGGCTCCACGATCGGCGTGGTCACTCCGGGGACGCCGCCCGAGACGCGGGCCGAGGTCGAGCGCGGCATCGCCTGGTGGGAGTCACAGGGCTACCGCGTGAAGCTCATGCCGGGTGCGCTCGAGCGAGACGACTGGCACGCAGGGAGCCCCGAGGTGCGGGCGGCCGACCTGCAGGCGGCCTTTGCGGATCCCGAGGTCGACGTCGTCCAGACCATGCGGGGCGGCTACGGCTCGGCGCAGACGATTCCCCTGCTGGACTTCGAGGCGATCAAGGAGACCCCGAAGGCGTTCTTCGGTCTCTCCGACATCACTGCGCTCCACGCCGCGCTCCTGGCGCGCGCCGGGCTCGCGACGTTCTACGGACCGAGCCTCTCGATGGTCGGGCAACCGTCGCCGGCGAGCTTCACGTGCGAGCGCTTGCTGCAGGTGCTTCGCGGCGAGACCACGGGCCCCGTGCCGGAGGATTCGGAGCGCCTCACGGTCGTCTCGATCGCGGGCGGCAAGGCCACTGGGCGGCTCGTCGGCGGCTGCCTTCTCGACTTCATCTTCACCATCGGGACTCCTTGGGAGCCCGACCTCGACGGCGCGATCTTCTTCTTCGAGGACTCGGGCAGCGCACCGATCCAGATCGACCGCCCGCTGCTCTACCTCGACCAGCTGGGGAAGTTCGACCGGGTGCGCGGAATCGTGGTCGGCGAGCTCGCCGGGTGCGAGTGGGACAACTTCACGACGGCGCCCCGCTCGAAGACGCTGGAGGAAGTGCTCACCGGGCGCCTGGCCGCGCTTGGCGTTCCCGTGCTGTACAACCTCCCGCTAGGCCACGGCGCATCGCTCGCGACACTGCCGCTCGGTGTGCAGGCGACCGTCGACGCGGATGCGAAGACGTTGACGATCGACGAGCCCGCGCTCGCCGAGTCGTAAGGAGTCTGTTAGCTCCAGGCCCGGCCGCAAGTTTTCGGCCGTCAAACGGCTCTTTCTTATCGGAGGGGCATTTCCGGCCTGGTTCCTCAACCCGCTCGAGGACCAGGCCGGAGCTCTATTTCTTAGAATCGCCCCGATGTTCCGCAGGTTCCTCCTCCTCGTTGCGGCAGTGGCGGCCATCGCCGCCGCAGCCGCTGCTCTCTTCCGTCGGCGACCCCGGGGTGGTCCCGAGACGAACGGCGGCCACGACCGCACGGAGGAGCTGCGGCGCGAGATCGAGGCCGCGCGGGCTCGCCTCCGCGAGAGCATTCGCTCGCAGGAGGGGTAAGCGTGATCCGGCGCGCAGCCGCCGTCGCGGGCGCAGCCGCGGCCGCCGTTGCCGGCTGGTCGCTCTTCGAGTCCCAGTGGGTCGAGTTCCGCGACGAAAAGGTCGAGCTGCCAGGGCTGGCGCCCGAGCTCGACGGGCTCACGATCGTCCACCTGTCGGACTTCCATCTGGGCACGCTTTCGTTCAACGGCCGCACGCTCGAACGGGCCATCCGGTGGGCCTCGGAAAGGCCGTGCGACATCGTCGCGATCACGGGCGATCTCCTCTCCCGCCGGCGCGGAGAGCCGCAGCTCGAACGGGCGGTGTCTGCGCTCGAGCCGCGGTTCGGCGTCTTCGCCGTCCTCGGAAACCATGACGTCGAGATCACGCGCGACCCGTTCTCGCAGCCGACGGACGCGTCCGTCGTCCAGAGCGCCGGCGCCGTTCTCCTCGAGAACGAGTCCGTCTCGCTCTCGGTGGACGGAAGGTCGGTGCAGATCGTCGGGGGTGACCAGAGTCTCGGCCCGTACTGGAGCAGCCTCGCCGGGCTCGCGGATCCGGAAGCCGACCTCCGCATCCTGCTCTTCCACTACCCGGATGTCGTCCGCTACCTGCCGCCGGAAGCGTTCGACCTCATCCTGGCCGGCCATTTGCACGGCGGCCAGATCTGCATCCCGACCCTACGGGGCAAGATGCGGCTCGAGCACCTGCGCGCCGAGCACTGGGACGGCTTGCACGAAACGCGGGCGGGTTTCCTGCACGTCTCGCGCGGGTTGGGGACGAGCTTCGTGCCGTTCCGCTTACTTGCGCGCCCGGAAGCGACCCGGCTCGTGCTAAGAAGTGCCGCCCGCTGATGCCCACCCGGCTTCACTCCGTCACCGCTGCGTCGATCGCCCACGCACCCCCGCCCTGCGTCGGGTGTGTCTTCTGGCAGTCGCGCCGGGACCGGACGGCGGCGAAAGGTAAGTGGGCGGAGCGGATCGAGGACGACTGGGGCGCGTGGGGGACGCTGTATTTCGAGGAGAACGACCGGCTGCTCGGCTTCATCCAGTACGGGCCGGCCGGGCACTTCCCGCGCGCCGAGGAGCTCCCGGCCGGGCCACCGTCGGACGACGCCGTGCTGATCACGTGCGTGTATCTCGTCGACCCGAGCGCGCCCTGGGCGATTCAGAGCCTCTTCCTGTCGGTGATCGGCGAGGCCAGGGACCGCAAGGCAAAGGCGATCGAGACGTTCGCCTACCGCTATCCGGAGGGCGAGTCCGCCTATGAGCGCTTCCTCGTCCATCGGACGATCTTCCCGTCGGACTTCCTCGCCGACCTCGGCTTCTACCCGTTGCGCTGGGACGGGGAAGTCGCCCTGGCGCGGCTGGAGCTCGGGGGTCTGCAGCCGGTCGCGGAAGGGGCGACGTCGTTCATGTGGCGCAAGGTCAAGGAAGCGCTGACGCCGGCGCCCGTGCCTTCACGTCCCTAGTCTGGTCGCCCTCGGCACATTCCGCGCGCCACGCGCGCGCCGACGCGGAGTACGCTGGAAAGCGGGTGGTGGTGTGGGGTGGCCCCGAGTTAAGCCCGCACCAAGCGCCGCTCGAGGAGCGCCTCGGCGATCTGCACGGCGTTCAGCGCGGCACCCTTGCGCAGGTTGTCGTTCACGCTCCAGAGCGCGAGACCGGTGCCGTTCGCCGTATCCGCCCGCACGCGCCCGACGAGAACCTCATCGCGACCGGCCGCATCTTTCGGCGTGGCGAAGTCCTCGAGCGCTACGTGCGGCGCGGAGCCGAGAACCTCGCGTGCCTCGCCAGCCGACAGAGGCTGGGCCGTCTCGACCCAGATCGCCTGCGCGTGCCCGACGAGAACCGGCACCCGGACGCACTGCGCCTGCAGCGGCAGGTCGGGAAGGTCGAGGATCTTGCGCGTCTCTGCGCGCAGCTTTGACTCCTCCGAGAATTCCTCGCCCTCGAGATCCCAGTCCATGGCGAGGTCGCCGTCGGCCGGCTCCGTGACGCGAAGCTTCTCGATTCCCGCATCGCCGATGCCGGACATGGACTGATAGGTCGCGAGGCGGACGCTCGCGAGCCCCGCAGCCTCGTGCAGCGGCTTCAGGACGCAGGAGAGCTGGATCGCCGAGCAGTTCGGGTTGGCCACGATCTCGTCGTGATCCAGAGCCGAGTCGTTCACGCCCGCCACGACGAGCGGTACTCCGTCCGTCAGCCGGAAGGCATCCGACTTGTCGATGCAGACCGTCCCGCCCGCTGCGGTGGGCGGCACCAGCTCACGGCTCGCACCGGTGCCCACCGAGAAGAAACAGAGGTCGAGCTCACCTGCGCCGAGGACGTCTGGTGTCGCCTCCTCCACGGCCAGCTCGCCCTCTCCGAACGGCACCTGCTTCCCGGCTGAGCGCGAGGATGCGAACGCCCGCACGTGCTCGAACCCCCGCTCGGCGAGGAGACCGAGAGTGACGGATCCGACCGCGCCGGTCGCCCCGACGACGCCGACCCTAGTCATGGGCGCGCTCCGCTTCGACCGAGGAGAGCTCGAAGGCTTCGTGCAGCGCAACGACCGTCCGCTCGACGTCTCCCTGCGGGATGTAGAAGGCGATCTTGATGGGCGAGGTGGCCACGAGGTCAGGCTCCACACCCAGGTCGCGCAGCGTCTGGAAGGTTCGCGCCGCGATCCCGGGATGGCTCTTCATTCCAGCGCCGATGACGCTCACCTTCCCGAGGTCGTCGCGCTCCTCCCAGTCCGCATCGAGACGCGCGAGCGCGGCCTCGGTCGAGGGCCGGTCCTCGACCGGCGCCGAGAAGACGATGTCGTCGCCGGTCTGGATAATCGTGTCGACGCTGACGGCGGCCTCCGCGAGGGCAGCGAAGAGGTCGGCGCGCTCGCTTCCCGACACGCGGTACACGGCCTCCTCGAGGGTGTGCGTGACACCGGAGATCATCGCCTTCTCGAGCATGCGCTCGTCCTCCTCCGTGACCCACGTGCCCTCCTCGCCGGTGAAGGTGGAGCGCACGTGCAGCTTGACGCCGTGGTTCCGCGCGAACTCGACCGAGCGTAGCGCAAGCACCTTGGCGCCCGAGGCCGCCATTTCGAGCATTTCCTCGTAGCTGACCGCGTGGAGCTTCCGCGCGCCCGGCACGAGGCGCGGGTCGGCGGTGAAGACGCCGTCCACGTCCGTGTAGATCTCGCACGCGTCGGCGCCGAGCGCGGCGGCGAGCGCAACCGCGGTCGTGTCCGAGCCGCCGCGGCCGAGGGTCGTGATGTCGAAGGCGGTGGAGACCCCCTGGAAGCCTGCGACGAGAACGATGCGGTCCGAATCGAGCGCCTCGTGGATTCGGTGCGCCCTGACCTCGACGATCTTCGCCTTGCCGTGGACGGTGTCCGTGACGATCCCGGCCTGCGAGCCGGTGAGGGAGATGGCGTCCAGGCCGAGATCGGCGATCGCCATGGCGACGAGCGCGCAGGAGATACGCTCCCCGACGGAGATGAGCATGTCGAGCTCCCGCGGCTTCGGCTGCGGCGAGACCTCGTAGGCGAGGGAGACGAGCTCGTCGGTGTGCTGGCCCATCGCCGAGACGACCGCGACGACGCGGTTTCCCGCCTGCTTGGACTCGACCAGGCGCGACGCGACGCGGCGGATCTTCTCCGGATCGGCGACCGACGTGCCCCCGAACTTCATCACGAGGGTCCCGGCAGCTGCCGGCGGCGCGGCCGGTTCGACGGCGGGGACGGGCTCGAAGGTCGTCTCGCTCACGGTTTCAGTGTCCTACATCTCCCGCCGACCGGAGAGCGCGCGCCCGAGGGTGACTTCGTCGGCGTACTCGAGGTCGCCGCCGACCGGGAGCCCGCTCGCCAGCCGCGTGACGCGGACGCGATCGCGCAGGCGGTCGGCCAGATACGCGGCGGTCGCCTCGCCCGTCATGTTGGGATTCGTCGCCAGCACGACCTCCTCGACGCCGTTCCGCTCCACCCGGCGCAGGAGCTCGTCGATGCGGAGATGAGCCGGCTCGACGCCGTCGAGCGGAGAGAGCGCCCCGCCCAGCACGTGGTAGACGCCCCGGTACTCGTGGGTGCGCTCGACCGAGAGCAGGTCCGCGGGCTGCTCGACGACGCAGATGATCGAACGGTCGCGCCGGGCGTCGGCGCAGATCGGGCAGAGCTCTTCCTCGGTGAGGTTCCCGCACTCCCGGCAGAAGCCGATGCGCTCCTTCACCTCGCGGATTGCGTCGGCGAGCGCGAAGGCGTCCTCCTTCGGGACGCGGAGGATGTGGAAGGCGAGCCGCTGCGCCGTGCGCGTGCCCACTCCGGGGAGCCGGGAGAGCTGCGCGATCAGGTTGTCTACGAGGGGCGAGAACACCGCCCCATTCTGCCTACAGGCCCGGCAGGCCCAGGCCCTTGAGGTCGCCCATCGCGCCCCCGAGCTTCGACTGCATCAGGTCCTGAGCATTCTTGAGCGCCTGGTTCACGCCCGCGAGGACCAGATCGGCCAGACCCTCCGGGTCGTTCGGGTCGATGACGTCGGGCGCGATCGTGATCTCGACGATCTCGCCGGCTCCGCTCGCCTTGACCTTGACCATCCCGCCGCCGACCGAAGCCTCGACGACCTCTTTGGCGAGCTCGTCCTGTGCCTTCGCCATCTCCTCCTGCATCTGCTGCACCTGCTGAAGCATCTTGTTCATGTCCATCTTGGTCACTCGTCGACCTCCCGGGCGTCGAATGTCGTCTTCATGAGAGAGATGATGTCCTCCTCGCTGGCCGGCCCGTCCGCCTCGGCCTCGCCGGCCTCTGCGTCGCCCTCGCCGACTGCGAAGGCAAGCGCGAGCTTGTGGCCGGTGACCTCGTAGAGGACCTCGGCGAGGAGTGTTGCGTTCTTGGGCTCCTCCGCCAGGTTGCGGTGGAAGGAGGCGGCGGGCGGGAACTCGATCACGAGCCTGTTGCCCGAGAGCTCGATCGGCTTCGCCTCGCCGAGCACGGAAGCCGTAGGGATCGAGCGCTCGCCGATCGCGGGCAGGACGGCCTGGCTCCACACCTGCTGCACCTGCTCGATGTCGAGGTCGGGGAGCGGCTCCGCGGGCGCTGCCGCTGCCGGTGGCTCCGCTGCGGCCTGCTGTTGGGGAGCGGAAGGAGCGGCATGCGGCTCCCCGCGCACCCTCCCTTCCAGTTGCTCGATGCGGAAGGAGAGCGACTGGCGCGAGAGATCGGCACCCGGGCGCGTCACCTTCACGAGCGCGAGCTCGAGCGGCAGGCGCGGATCACCGCCCTGGCGCACGTCGTCCACCGCGACCGCAAGGAGATCGACCAGGCGGATGACGTCGGGCTCGCCGATCTGGTTCGCCTGCGCGTGCAGGCGCTCGCGGGTCTCGGGCGTGACCGGCAGCGACTCGGGCACCTCGCCCATGTGCTGGACGAGGAGGAGGCAGCGCAGGTGCTCGAGAAGATCGGTGACGAGGCGGGAAAGATCCTGGCCCTGCTCGGCGAGCTCCTCTACGAAGGAGAGCAGGCCGGCCGTGTCGCGGTCGACGATCAGGTCGCAGATGCGGAAGAGCGCCTCCTCCTCGACCGCGCCGAGCAGCTGGAGAACTGCCTGCACGGTGATCTTCCCGTCGGTGGCCGCCGCGAGCTGATCGAGTGTCGAGACCGCGTCGCGGAAGCTGCCGCGCGCGCTCCGGGCGATGAGCGAGAGCGCGGCGTCGGGTGCGTCGATTTCCTCCCCGTCGGCGATCCGGCGCAGGAGCTTCGTCAGCTCGGCGAGGCGCGGTCGCGAAAAGAGAAAGGTCTGGCAGCGCGACCGCACCGTCGGCAGCACCTTGGAGAGCTCGGTAGTGCAAAAGACGAAGACGAGGTGGGGCGGAGGCTCCTCGATCAGCTTCAGGAGCGCATTCCACGCGGCGTCGGTGAGCTGGTGCGCCTCGTCGAGGATGTAGACCTTGAAGCGGCCCTCGACCGGCTGCAGGATCACGTGCTCTCGGATCTCGCGGATGTCGTCGATCCCGCGCTGGCTGGCCGCGTCCATCTCGACGACGTCGAGGGAGGTGCCCGCGGCGATCGTCCGGCACGAGTTGCACGTCTTGTCGGGCGAGACCGTCGGGCCCTGCTCGCAGTTCAGTCCCTTGGCGAGGATGCGCGCGAGTGAGGTCTTTCCGGTTCCGCGCGGGCCCGCGAAGAGATAGGCCTGCCGAACCTTGTCGTTTCCGATCGCGTTTCTGAGAGTCCGGACGACGGCTTCCTGGCCCACGACCTCGTCGAAGTCCTGCGGGCGATATTTGCGGTAGAGAGCCGTCACTCGGCGTTCAGTTTAACGCCCGGTCGCGCACCCTCCGTCGAGGGCGCCTTCGATGCGGTGCCGACGCTGCTCACTCGGGCCAGGCTGATCCGCGGCACCTGAGAGAAACTGCTTAGCGCTGCTTCCTCCCGGACCTGACGCGGTTCGCAGGCTCCCAGTGCGCGGAACCTGGCCGTCAACGCTTGCAGACGCAAGCCCTACTTCGAACGCAACCTCCTAGGGAAGGAGTTCGGCCCCGCTGGAGCGGATTGCGGGTTCAGGGAACCGCTAGCTCCCCGCTTAGCGCGACCGGGCTCGCCCATGGTAGCAATGGCTCCTCGCTAAACTGAGCCTCCGCGGGGGCGCATAGCTCAGCGGGAGAGCGCCCGCTTCACACGCGGGAGGTCGCTGGTTCGATCCCAGCTGCGCCCATTCCCTTCTGGAGAGCGCCTATTGTGCCGGTGCCGACCTGGTCGACTCATGTTGGTACCCGGTCCACCCGCACTCCGCCGACTACTTGAGGAGAACGTCTAATGGACGATGCGCGCATTCACGGATCGATCGAGAAGCTTGTCGCCGAGGAGCATGAGCTCTGGGGCCGTGAGTCAGACGGCAGCGCGACGGATGATGATCGCCGACGCCTTGAGCAGATTCGCCTGTCGCTCGACCAGTGCTGGGACCTTCTCCGCCAGCGCCGTGCCCGCCGCGGAGTGGGGCAGGATCCAGACACCGCCGCAGCAAGGCCGCCCGAGGTGGTCGAGGGGTACGAGCAGTAGTTCGAGCTTCACTCATTCGGACGCTCTAGGAGCCGAATCCGTCAAGATGTGACTGGCTCTGCGGCCATGCTGATTCGACTTTCCGAACCCGATGTCGTAGAGGATCTCTGCGAGAACTTTCGACGTGCGGGCTTCGCCGCCCAATCAGCAGGCGGGAGCTGGCGGAGATCTACCGCCTCGACGCAGCAGAGTCCCAGCAGGAGCCCCGGGAGGTGGAGGTTCATCTCCGCGTATGGCAGGCGATGCGCCCGGAGCCGGTCATCGAGATCCTCATGTAGCGCTGCATGCTGCGTTCAGCTCTACGCCGTGGAAGACTCGGGCAGATATGTCTTCAGATGCGGCCGGCCAGGGTACGAACTCGGGCACTGGCACGAAGATCTCGAAGAAGGCAGACCCGTCGCTCGCCCTCTCTTGGAGCGGCGGCAAAGATTCCGCGCTGGCCCTACTCGCGCTGCGGTCGGAGTTGGGTCGGAACCCAAGCGCGCTCATCACGACCGTAACGGAGACCTACGAGCGCATCAGCATGCACGGCGTTCGTCGCGAACTGCTCGCTATCCAGGCGCAGGAGCTCGGGCTCCCGCTCATCGAAGTCTCGATCCCGCTCGCCTGCGTTAACGAGACCTATGACGCTCGCATGCACGCGGCCTTCGCCTCCGAGAGGCTAGACCAGGTCAGCGAAGTCGCCTTCGGCGATCTCTTCCTCGAGGACGTGCGCGCCTATCGCGAGCGACGCTTGGCAGCTGCCGGCAAGCGCGGACTGTTCCCGCTTTGGGGCCGGGACACCAACCGGCTCGCCCGCGACTTCATCGCTGCCGGCTTCCAAGCCGTGCTCGTGTGCGTCGATCTGACCAAGCTCGATCGAACGTTCGCTGGGCGAAGCTATGACGAGCGTTTGCTCGCCGATCTCCCAACAGGAGTCGATCCTTGCGGGGAGAACGGCGAGTTCCACACCTTTGTCTACGGTGGCCCGATCCTCAGGCGGCCGATCGCCTGCACTCTTGACCACATCGTCGAGCGGGACGGCTTTGTGTTTGCCGAGCTTGCTCTTACCCGGAGCTAGGCTCAGACGCACCCGCGGAAGCACGTCGATTACAACTCTGGCACCGAGACAGGGGAATGCGAGGAGTAGGCGCGCCTGCAGAGTGGCAGGTCTAGCGATAGGCCGTTCTTGTGCGTGCGATCGTGCTTCCGTATCGAACGGCTGCGCCATTTGCGCTTCTCTTCACAGACGTGCCTCACGAGCGGACCGTGCACGAGGGGTGAGGCCCGTGGTCTCAAGACGGTCGCAGCGAAAGGAGATCCCTCATGGCAACGGCACATCAGACTGAAGCGCCGAAGATCACAATGGCGCAGGCCGGTGGGCGCTGGCTCTCGCGAACATTTCTTCCTCCGTGGTGGATGCTTCTGATCACCGGCGTGGCGTGGACGCTCGTGGCGATCGTTCTCCTTCGCTTCGATTACACGTCCGTCTACTCGATCTCGCTTCTCTTCGGCTTCGTCGCCATCGGGGCGGGGATCATGGAGGTGGCTGCCCTGTTCATGGCTTCCGGTTGGTGGAAGCTCTTGAACGGAATTCTGGCGTTGGTGTTTTTCGTGGCCGGGGTACTCGCGTTCGCCAGCCCGGGGGACACGTTTGTCGCACTCGCCGCGATCTTCAGCTTTGTCCTCGTTTTCGCGGGATCGTTCGACATCGTCATGGCGATCGGCGCGCGGAAGGAACTGCCTGTCTGGTGGCTCCAGCTCATCGGCGGAATCATCGAGCTCACCCTCGGGTTCTGGGCCGCGGGGTACTACGGCCGAAGCGCCGCGCTGTTGGTCGCTTGGGTCGCAGCGTTTGCGATCATCCGCGGCGTTCGCGACATCGTCGGCGCATTCCGTGTTCGCGAGCTCCAGCACCCCGATCCAGTCACCTGAACGACGGGAGGGCCGGATCGCTCCCTGCGTCCTATGCCGCGAGATCACCGTCTGGGGTTGAGCCGCCGTCAACTGAGCACGGAGGCAAGCTTGCGCCTGAGCAGCGACGACCCAATCGTCGCGTTCGAAGCTAGCCGTTGAAAGACCCGCGGTCGCGGGCGTATCGTCGTACCGTCCTGACGACGGCACGTCTCACGAATGCGGAGCACGCAGGCGCGAGCGGTCGTTCCTCGGCCTTCGCCCTCCTGACCGCGACCGAGCCCGGGCGCCGCAACAGACGCACCATCGACTCGGTCTTCCTCGCCATCGCAGCTGTCGTCCTCGGCCTGTCAGCCGTGATCGCATCGTCTGCGCCCCGGGACGACGAGGATGTCGCGGAGGCACTCAACACAATCCTCGGTTGGGCCGACCCGTTCTGGCGGGGCGCGTTTATCGGCGCGCTCGTTCTCGCAGCCGTGATCGTCGGAGACGTCTTGTTACGGCGTCGCTGGGACCTCGCACGCGACCTTGTCGTTTCCGGGCTTCTCGTGACCGGCGCGGGAATGGTCCTCGGTCGGATCGTCATCTCCGACTGGTTCCCCCTGGAAGACCACGTACTAGCGAATTGGGGGTACCCGGAGCTTCGCCTTGCGGCGGCGACCGCTGTCATCGTGGTCGTCGGCCCTGAGCTCGTCCGAAGTGTCCGGGTACTTGCTGCCTGGTTGATTCCTTCCGCGGCCTTGGGCGCCGTCGTGATCGGCGCCGCGCTCCCCTCCGCGCTGTTCGGGGCGCTCGCTCTCGGTATCGGCGCCGGGGCACTGGTGCGTCTGGCGTTCGGGACGGCGGAGGGCTTCCCACGGTCCGAGGCTGTCCGCTACGCGCTGGCTGAGCTGGGGCTCGAGGTCTACGAGCTGCGCCCTGCGGATCGGCAGCGGCGCGGTGCGGTCGAATACGTGGGACGCGACGGGAGCGGGATTCAGCTGAAGGTGCGCATGCTCGGCCGTGACGCACAGGACACGCAACGCCTCGCCCGCAGATGGCGCTCGCTGGCGTACCGCGACCCTCCGCGCAGCGTCGCGGATGGGCGCCTCGGCCAGGTCGAGCATGAGGCGCTGGCGATCCTCATGGCCGGACAAGCAGGGGTGCGCGTGCCTCAAGTGGCGATGGCCGCGCTTGGCTCCGATGGCGACGCGTTCCTGGTCACGCAACAGCCCGCCATGGAGGCGCTCGAGAGCGCGAGCCCCGACGACGTGAGCGACGAAACCCTCGAAGAACTCTGGGGCCAAGCCGCGCGGCTGCACGCTGCCGGCATTTCCCATGGTCGCCTGAACGCCGGCAGCGTGATCGTCCTTCCCGAGGGCCCGATGCTCGTAGACCTGTCGGCAGCGACGCTCGGGGCTCCGCAAACCGCGCTCGACATCGATATCGCCGAGCTCCTCGTTGCTTCGGCTGTCCTCGTCGGGCCTGGCCGCGCAGTTCGCAAGGCAGTCGAGAGCGGCTGGGGTGATGCCATCGGGCGCGTGCTGCCGTACCTCCAGCGGGCGGCCCTCACGCCGCACGTGCGAGACCTCGCGCGGTCGCACGAGCTCGACCTCACGAAGCTCCGGTCAGCCGTGGCCGAGGCAACCGGCCGTGAGCTCCCTGAGCTCGCGCCGCTCCGACGTGTTGGCCCCAAGGATCTCCTGATGACCGCCGCGCTGGCGTTCGCTGCCTACGTCCTCGTTGGCCAGCTCGCGGACATCGGCGTCGGCACGATCATCGACCAACTCCGCGAGGCCGAGCCTGCCTGGTTGATCGTCGCGCTTCTCCTCGCGCAGTCGACCTTCATCGCAAACGGCATCTCGGTGCGAGGGGGCCTCGCCGAGCCGCTTCCGCTCCTGCCCTGCGTCGTCCTGCAGGCGGCGATGAAGTTCATCAACCTGACCGTCCCCAGCTCCGCGGGTCGGATCGGCATGAACATTCGCTTCCTTCAGCGCATGGGAGTGTCGACCCCTCACGCGGTCGCGGCCGGAGCCGCCGACGACGCCTCCGAGACGATCGTGCAGATCGGCCTCCTTCTCCTCGCGATTCCGCTCGTGCGGGCCGAAGTGGATACCGGTCAGTTCGGTGGAGGAAGTCCCGACACTCGTCTGCTCCTGGCGATCGGCCTTGCACTGCTCGCCAGCGGGATGCTCATCCTCACAGTTCCGAAGGTGCGAGCAAAGGTTTTGCCTCCCGTCCGTAGCGCACTTTCGAGCCTCTGGACGGTGATTCGCGATCGGGGCAAGCGGCTCGAGCTCTTCGGCGGGTCGATCGCTGCGGAGCTGCTCTACTCGCTGGCGCTCGGTGCGACGTGTCTTGCCTACGGGGTGAACCTGAACCTCGCCCAGCTCGTCTTCATCAACTCTTCAGCGGCCGTCCTCTCGGGACTCGTGCCCGTTCCCGGTGGCATTGGAGCGGCGGAGGCGAGCCTGGCAGCCGGGCTCATCGCCATGGGTGTCGATGAGCCCACGGCCTTCGCAATAGCAATCACCCAGCGACTCTGGACGTTCTATTTGCCTCCGATCTGGGGGTACGGGTCACTCCAGTGGCTCACCCGCAAGGGCTACGTCTGACGGGTTGAGTCAGTGCCCGGACGCCGTGCTGTAGCGCGCGACGAACACCTCGTCTCGCGTCAGCCGGTCGCCGCGATAGACGCGACGCGTGTACCGGACATCGAAGGTCCCTGCACCGGTGTTGTAGGGCGCCGACGTCTCGGTCTCAACACGGCGGCCGAGCTTCGAGGATAAGAAGCGGACCGTGATCGACGTGTCCGTGGTCTCGAGCTTGATCAGGACTCCGGCCGGCCAATCGTTGCGGAAAATGAGCTCGGGCCCGCCCCATGAG
>JAICVP010000005.1 GCA_025935275.1 Thermoleophilia bacterium | reverse complement strand
CTCGAAGGCCTCGGGCTACCTGCTCTACCACGTGCTCGACGACCTCTTCGACTACTGCTTCCCGATCCTGGACAAGGTCGGGCACAAGCTCGACGCCATCGAGGACCAGCTCGAGGAGCGGCGCAGCGAAGAGATCGTACGCGACATCTCCGACGCGAAGCAGGAGATCATCGCCTACCGGAAGATCATCAAGCCCGAGCGCGCGACGCTTCGGCTCCTCGAGCGCCACACGCAGCGTTTCCTGCCGCATGACCTCGAGCTCTACTTCGACGACATCGTCGACGCCGCCGAGCGGATCTGGGACCTCCTCGACAACTACAAGGAGGTCGTCGAGGCGCTCGAGGACACGAACGAGTCGATCATCTCCCACCGCCAGCAATACCGCCTGCAGCTCCTGACCGTCGTCTCGGTCATCCTCCTGCCGCTCACGCTGATCGCCAGCATCTTCGGGATGAACACGCACGTGCCCGGCGAGGGCGGAGCCGAGGGGTTCTGGGTCGTCGTCGGCCTGATGGTCCTGCTCGGGATCACGCTCCTCGGCGTCTTCCGCTGGCGCCGCTGGCTGTGATCCGGGCGTGAAGCAGCTCTGGGCGCCCTGGCGCCTCGAGTACATCCAGCAGGCCGACGAGCAGGAAGGCTGCGTCTTCTGCCGCGCTCTGGGCGCCGAGGACGAGACCGGCCTCGTCGTCCACCGCGGCGAGCGGGCCTTCGTACTCCTGAACAAGTATCCGTATGCGTCGGGCCACCTCATGGTCGCTCCGAATCGCCACGAGGGCGACTTCGGCGGGCTGGACCGCGACGAGGCCACCGAGGTGCACCTGCTCGCCTCGGCGGCGCTCGGGGCTCTCGCCGAGACGATGAGCCCGCAGGGCTTCAACCTCGGCTGGAACCTCAGCCGGATCGCCGGGGCGGGCGTCGTCGACCACGTGCACCTGCACGTCGTCCCGCGCTGGGCGGGCGACACGAACTTCATGCCGGTCCTGGCCGATGTGAAGGTTCTCCCCGAGGCCCTCGAGGAGACCCGCCGTAAGATCGCGGCTGCATGGCCCTAGACCCGAAGGCCTTCAAGGCGTACGACGTCCGCGGGATCTACCCGTCCGAGCTGGACGAGGCGGGCGCCTACGCGATCGGCCGCGCCTACGTCGAGCAATTCGAGCCGAAGGCGATCGCGGTCGGCCACGACGCGCGCGTCTCGTCCCCGTCCATGGCCAGCGCCGTGATCCAGGGCGCCACCGACGGAGGCGCCGAGGTCAAGGACGTCGGGATGATCGGGACGGAGATGCTCTATTTCGGCGTTGGCGAGCTCGACCTCGACGGAGGCGTGATGGTCACCGCCTCGCACAACCCGAAGGAGTACACCGGGACGAAGATCGTGCGCCGCGGCGCGCTGCCCGTCGGCGGCGACTCCGGCCTCCTCGACATCCGCGATCGAGCCCGCGAGATCGAGAGCCCCGAGCTCGTGGACGACCCGCCCGCCGAGAGGATCGACATCTACCCGGCCTTCGTCGAGCGCGTCCTCTCCTTCATCGACGTGGACCAGGTGAAGCCGCTCCGCGTCGTGATCGACGCCGGAAACGGCATGGCGGGAGCGATGCTGCCGCCGATCCTCGAGCGGCTGCCTCTCGATGCCGTACCCTGCTTCTTCGAGCCGGACGGCACCTTCCCGAATCACGAGCCGAACCCGCTCCTGGAGGAGAACCGCGAGTTCATCATCGGCAAGGTCAAGGAGGAGCAGGCCGACCTCGGCATCGCCTTCGACGGTGACGCCGACCGCTGCTTCTTCGTGGACGACACCGGCGAATTCGTCCCGGGCGACTTCGTCACTGCGCTGCTCGCCGAGTCGATGCTCGAGAAGGAGCCCGGCGCCAAGATCATCTACGACGTGCGCGCGAGCTGGGCGGTGCCCGACGTCGTGAATCGCCACGGCGGCACGCCGCTCGTCAACCGCGTGGGCCACGCGTTCATCAAGGAGCGCATGCGCAAGGACGGCGCCCTCTTCGGTGGCGAGGTCTCCGGTCACTACTACTTCCGGGACTTCAACCAGGCCGACTCGGGGACGATCCCCGCCCTCCTGATGCTGGAGCTCGTCTCCAAGCGCGGGCAGGCGCTCTCCGAGCTCCTGCGCCCCTTCCGGGAGCGCTATTTCATCACCGGCGAGATCAACACGCCCGTCCCGGATGTGGCTCTGAAGCTCCAGGAGCTGAAGGAGCACTTCTCCGGCGAAGGCGAGGTCTCGCACCTCGACGGCATCTCCGTGACCGCCGAGGACTGGCACCTGAACGTGCGCCCGTCGAACACCGAGCCGCTCCTGCGGCTGAACCTCGAAGCGCTCGCGCCCGACCTGATGGAGCGCAAGCGCGACGAGGCCCTCGCCGTGATCCGCGGCGAGGGCCCCGTCAGCTGACTCTGCCTGCCTAGTTCAGCAGGAAGTCCATCGCCCGACCCATGACCTCGTTCCGGGTCGCGGCGTCGGTGATGCCTTCGAACCCGAAGCCCATGTAGAGCGTGTCGGGCGTGGCGATGACCGCTCCCTCGGGGAAGCCGGCTGCGTCGGTGACAGTCCACGTGTTGAAGTTGGGTGCGCTCCCTGCCGGTGCGTCGGGAGTCGTCCAGCCGCCGTCACCCGTCTCGAAGTCGGTCGTTCCCTCACCCGTCGAGACGACGATGTCGTCGAGGAAGACGCCGAGCCCCTGGAACGACCAGTCGCTCACGTACGTGATCGAGACCTCGATCTGCTTGCCAGCGAAGCGTCCGTCGGGGCCGGTCAGATCGACCAGCCACTGGTCCCAGCCGCCGGAGTTCCCGTTGGAGGACCACCAGTCGCCCGACGTGCCGTGAGGTTCGCAATCGTCGCCCACGATCGTCTGGTAGTGATCCATGAACGGATGGATGGTGCGCCACCCTCCGGGGCCGTTCTCCGGCTTGCAGCTCTCACCCGTCGCCTGCGAGGTATGGCTAGGGTCGCTCAACTCTTCGAGCGTCGTCCAGTCGTCCTCGCCGACGGTG
Organism: Thermoleophilia bacterium; assembly: GCA_025935275.1. Classification (GTDB taxonomy): domain Bacteria; phylum Actinomycetota; class Thermoleophilia; order Gaiellales; family Gaiellaceae; genus DATEOR01. The sequence goes on along the minus strand of JAICVP010000005.1, from coordinate 18,778 downwards.
TGAGCCTCCACGAAGAGCTGATCCCAATCGGCCTCGGTGTTGTAGGAGGCCCAGAAGGACATGTCCGCACCGCCAGCCGGCACGTTCACGGTGTGGGTGAAGCGCTTGAACGTCTGGTCGGCGATCTGCGAGTAGGCGTACTTCGTACCGCTGTGCGGCTCGAAGGGCCCGCCCGGCCGGTCGTACTTCGCCGCCACCCAACTCTCGAACTGCGGGTACGTGCTCACAGGCAGGATCCCACTAGTCGCAATGAACGAGGCGTTGTCGAAGAACTGGTTGTCGGCACCGTCGCCGCCGTTGAAGGTCATCGACGAGCCGGAAAACGGGTCGTCCGTCCCGATCACGTCGAAGTTGTTGCCCTCCTCGTCGAAACCGGCTTGCTCGTTCGTGAGGAACGCGCCGAACCAGTACTCGATGACGTCGTTCTGCAGGTCGCTCTGCGGCGAGCCGTACAGGATCAGGCAGCGCGAGAACTGGGGCGTGCCCGCCGCGCACTGCGCATTCGCCTGTGTCGGGTCGTAACGCTGGGCTCCGTGGCCCTGCGTGTACTGGTGCCCGGCAAACTGGCCCGTGTAGAGCACTTTGCCGCCCTCGTTGAGGTACGAGCGCACGTGCAGGAGCTCGTCCATCGCCAGACGCGATGCCTGTCCACCCGCCCAGCCGACCTCACGGGTGATCGCGTCGTCGCCGGTGTACCAGACGACGGCGTCGTAGTGGCTCAAGACGCCGAGGTTCGTCGGCGCCTTGCGCCCGCGGGCGTCCACGTCGTAGACGTCGTACCCGATGCCGTTGGCGGCCAGGGCGTCCTCATAGAAGCTGAGGTACTCGGGGCCCGGGTGCGCCGGGAACGGCGAGATGCCCGTGTAGTCCTCCGCGGCGAGGATCAATACGTCGTTCGCAGACTCGCTCACGGCCTCGTAAGTGAAGGAGTCGCTGGTCTGTCCGCCGCCGGTGAACCAGACCTTGACGCTGTCGCCGGGGTCCGTCCCCGTGACCATGCCGCGAACGGCGTGGTAGTAGCGGCTCGTGCCGAGGTCGTACTTCTCCCCACCAGTCCACTCCGACGTCGGCTCGCTCTGAACCGGGCCGCCGTTGATCTGGTACTTCAGCGTGACGGCTCCGAGGCTCCGCTGCGCCAAGACCTGCACGGGTTGCGGGTCGCCATAGGAGTAGTCAAAGACGAAGTTCGCCTCAGGGAGGCCGAACTTGTAGGTGTCGTCGCTCTTGAGGTAGAAGGGCTTCGTCGTCAGGCCGAGATGCGAGACCGGGTTGGCCGGATTGGTCGCGGACCTGGCGACGTCCAACGCAAACGGTAGGTTCCGCTTGAACTCCTTCTGCACTGCGTTTGGGTCGTCCGGAAAGACGAATCCACAGTTGTCGCATCCGGGCGAGAGCTCCGGCGTCCAGGAGATCGTCCCTCTGCGCGAATACGCGAAGTCGGTCATCTCACCGTTCGTCACGTAGAGGACGTCCGATGAGAGCCCGGGGTTGAAGCCCTCGATGGCCGGGTTGTCCTTGTTGCCCGACAGGGCGTAGAAGATCGGGTCGTCGCCTGTCGGGGTCCCGATCTGCCACCCCTGCGGATAGAGGAGCCACTGGCCGAAGGAGTGGTAGTTGACCTGGAAGCGGAAGTCGACGGCATCGAACAGATCCTCTATCGCCTGCGTCTCAGGCTCGGAAGCTCCCGAAGGTCCGCGATACGTGTCGCTCGACTGGATGCCCGAAGAACCCTCGCCGTCGTAGTTCCAGTGCTCGGCGTAGTTGCGGTTCGGATCGACGCCGTCACCCACCTGCGTGCCCGGAGTCCCGTTCTGCTCTCGGAGATTCTTCCGCCACAACCGGGTGTCGGCGCTTTGGAACGTGTACTGATAGCCGTCCGGGTTGCACACGAGGACGAACCAAAGCTCCGACGTCGTGAGCAGGTTCCTCACCGTTGCGTTGTTCGAGCGGTACTCCCCGATGAACCAGCGAAGCAGACGGCGGTTCACTTCGGTGGAGATCCATTCACGCGCATGCTGAGTCGAGCTGTAGAGCACTGCCGGTCGCGTGCCGTCAGCCACCGTTCTTGCATTCGCGGTGACCTTGAGCGCCAGGATCTCGCGGCCCTTGGCCGTGTGGCCGATGACTTCGAGCTTCGTGAGGTCCGGGTTGTCGGCCGCGGTTGTGTAGAGAAAGTCGCGGATTCCGTTCTTGCTGTCGTAATCACGCCAAACCACATACCCGCCGGCCGCCTGCGTTTTCGCGGCCTCCTTCGCGGTCTGACCCTTGGCGTTACGGAGCAGGTTCACCGTGACGCCCTTGGCGCGCAGCAGGCGAGCCTGGCCGCGCGTCAGGACGAGGTCGAGCCGCATCCGGCCCGAGAACGTCGTCTTCGCGGCCGCGATGTCGATCTCCTTCGCAAGCATCTTCTGGTACTTCGCCTGCGAGACCGTCGCGCGGTAAAAGTTGAGTGAGACCCGACTCTTCGTGCCGGCCTGCGCAACTGTGGCCCAGGCAAGGGCGGCGACGAGAGCGCAAGCCAAGACGGTCCAGCGCTTCATAGCTTCTCTCCCCAGTCGATTTCCCGGTGCAAAAGCGGCCTGACCCTTTCAAATTGTTGGAAAAAGTGCAAGACCCGCCCCCGTTACGATGGCACGCGTGAACCTCGGGCAGCCGACCGAGCGCAAGCCGCCGTTCAAGTACTCCGCCTTCACCCGCGTGGGCTTCTCCGACACGGACGCGCAGGGCATCGTCTACTACGGGCGCTACCTCCCCTACTTCGACGACGCCCGCGTCGAGTATCTCCGTCATCTCGACCTGCTCGACGCCGACCTGGGCGCCTGCGAGTTCGTCATGCGCGCCTCCAACGTCCTCTACGAGGCGCCAGCCAGCTTCGACGACCTGCTCGAGGTATTCGTGCGGACGAGGCGCATCGGGCGCTCGAGCGTCACGAGCGAATACGCGGCCTACCGCGTGGACGACGACGCGCTCATGTGCTCGGCGCGGCAGACACTCGTCCTCGTCGACCTCGCCGAGCGCCGCCCCCACCCCGTCCCCGACGCCTATCGCGACGTGGTCTCCGGGTTCGAGGGCGCCGACCTCGAGCTGGCGGTGCCCTCGTGAGCCACTACACGGGCGCGCTCGAGGCGGTCGACCGCATCGTCAACCGCGAATCAGAGGCCGACGAAGTGCTCCGCCAGACCGTGGATGTGCTCCACGACCGCTTCGAGCACTACTCCTGGGTCGGGATCTACCTCGTGGAGGAGGGGCACCTCGTGCTCGGGCCATGGAAAGGGCCGCAGGCGACGGAGCACGTCCGAATCCCGATCGGCCAGGGCGTGTGCGGCGCGGCGGCCGCGAGCGGCCAGACGGAGGTCGTCGACGACGTCAACGCAGACGAGCGCTACCTCTCCTGCTTCCCCTCGACGCGAAGCGAGATCGTCGTCCCCATCGTCTACGAGGGCAAGGTCGTGGGCGAGATCGACATCGATTCCGACACTCCGGCTGCCTTCGGACCCGAAGACAGCGCGCTCCTCGAGCGCGTGGCCGTCCTGATCTCTCCGCACAGCCTCGTGGGCTGGGATACCGGCGGCGTGCCGTGGCAAGCCTGAACCGGCTCGCGTTCTCGGCCACCCTCCACTGCCTCACGGGCTGCGCGATCGGAGAGGTCCTCGGCCTCGTCATCGCGACCGCCCTCGGCTGGGGCAACGCCGCGTCGATCGCCATCGCAATCCTCCTCGCGTTCGTCTTCGGCTACTCGTTCACGCTCGTGCCGCTGCTTCGGGCCGGAGTCGTATTCGCGACCGCCGTCGGTCTCGCCCTCGTCTCCGACACGCTCTCGATCGCTGTCATGGAGCTGGTGGACAACGCGATCATCCTGCTCTGGCCAGGCGCGATGGACGCGGGACTTGCCGACCTCCTCTTCTGGGGCAGCCTCGCCATTGCGCTCGCGGTCGCGTTCGTCGCTGCCTTCCCCGTCAACCGGGCGCTCATCGCGCGCGGACGCGGGCACGCGGTGGTGCACGCGCACCACCACTAGCAGAGCCAGGCGCTTAGTTCGGTAAAGCGAGGCGCGCGCCCATGGCACCCACCCCGTGGACGGCTCCGTTCGACTGCTCGGACGGCTTGCCGGCGAGGACGAGGATGAGGGCCGTCACACAGCGCGCGTCGAAGCTGGTCTCGGCCTCGGATTGGAGATGCGCGATGGCTTTCTCCACCGGCCACGCATCTCGGTAGACGCGAGGCGAGACGAGCGCGTCGTACACGTCGCAGACCGCGAGGATGCGAGTGGCAAGGTCGAGGTGGTCGGCTCGCAGGCCGCGTGGATAGCCGCGGCCGTCCAGTCGTTCATGATGGTCGAGCACGAGACGGGTGACGCTCTCGTCGAAGCCGCCGAGCTCCTCGAGCAGCTCGCGCCCGCGCTCCGGGTGCGTCTTGATGACGGTGAACTCGTCGTCGTCGAGCGGGCCCGGCTTCTGCAGGATCGCGTCGGGGATGGAGAGCTTGCCGATGTCGTGCAGGAGGCCGCCGATCGCCATGCTCCGCAGGCGTGAGCGCGACAGCCCCATCTGCTCGCCGATCTCGACAGCGAGGGTCGCGACGCGGCGCGTGTGCTCCTCCGTCGAGGTGTCCTTCGCGGCCAGCGTGACCATGAGCGCCCGGACGCGCGCGCCGAGGAACGCCTCCTCGGACGCGACGATCTCGCTCGCGCGGAGATCGCCGACGAGCGGACGCGAGCGCCGCCCGCGATGCAGGTCGTAGGCCAGCGATCCTCCGACGATTGCGATTCCGAGCACCTCGAAAAGATGTCCGAACCACCAGCCGAGATCCATGAAGGTAAGGACGAGCGCGCCGTAGGTGGCTGCGGCGAGGAGCATCAGCCCGAGGACGACGGCCAGGTCGGCGAGGCGCCGGGTGAGAAGGAATGTGTTCGCCGCGCGAACGGCGAGCCACCCGTAGAGGACGAGCGTGACGGCGAGCAGGAGGAGCGCCGGGGTCGAGCGCGGCTCGGGAACCGCCGGGACGGTGCTCGGGAAGAACGCTCCCACCAGGCTCAGCGTGACGATGGCGACTGCGATGGCTGCCTGCACCCCAAGGACGCGCGGGATCGCGGTCGGTGCGGCGAAGGGCGACAGGACGGAGAGCGCGAGCACAGCGGCCCCGACCGAGAGCGTCGCCGCGCCGGTGACGGAGATGAGGCCGTTCATCCCGACCAGGACGCCCGGGGTCATGAGCCCGTGGACGGCAAGGAGCGCCGCCATGAGCGCGAAGCCTCCCGCGACCACTACCGTGCGGGCATCCTGCTGCTGGGCGCCCGCGATCATGAGGAAGACCGCCGCGGCCATCGCGACGAGGGCGGTGACGCCGACGCCGTAGAAGTGCACCCACATCGGCGGCATGAACATGACGTTTCCGAAGAGTGCGAGGAGAGCGACCGGCACGGCCGCGCAGCCGGCGATCACGGCAAGCGTGCCAAGGAACGATCTCCGCAGCATCAGAGGTTTATCGGCCCGAGTAGCGTGTTGCTGAAGCGGCTGTCACCGCTGGTGTGAGGCGTCGAAAAGGACACGCTCGGCCTCGTCCACGGGGTCCCCTTCGGGCGGCACGGCGACCGAGTTGCGGCGGCTGAACTTCGCCCGGTAGGCGGCGCGGTCGGCGATTGCCACGAGTTCCTCCGGGGTCGTCCCGCCTCCCCTGTGCGGTTGCGACGCCCACGGACACGGTCACCTCCGGGTCCGAGAGGGCGAATCCGGCCAGCGTCAGCCAGACCACGGCGAACTCGAAGGCCGCCGCAGCGCGATTCAGCCCGGCAAGAAGGGGGTCGTGTCGCGCGGGCCGCATGGCGCTCCGATAGATCGTGCGTGAGCGCTCAAGCCGCCGAATCCCCCGAACGGGTGACGAAACGGCCGAACTTGATCCCTCGAACGAGGGAAACGTCCCTCGAACGAGGGACGTTCAGTCGTGCGGATCAGGCCTCGCCGGCAAGCCCCTGCTCCACGCGGCGCGCAAGCGCGCCCGTGCCCATCGCCGTCAGCGGCTCGCCGAGAGCGAGCGCACCGATCTCGTTGGCCTGCCGGATGACCGCGTCCCGCTCCGCCGCCAGCTGGCCCCGGGCGACGAACAGCGCCGCGCGGGCGACCTCCGCCCAAGCCTCCACGTCGTGGAGCCCCGCCTCGGGCTCCTTGCCGGCCGCTTCGGCGATCCGGGGCCGGCCGGCGAGGCGGGAGGCGAGCCGCCGAGCCTGCGCGTGCAGCGCGTCGCCTTCGGCCATGGCCTCGGTCGCCCGGCTCTCGAGGTCCTCGGCGGCCTTGACCGCCTCCGCAGCACGGCGCTCTGCGACCGCCGCTCGGTCCCGGGCGCGAACAGCGAAGAGCTCCGCGTCCCGTTGGGCCTCGCGCTTGGCGGTCCGGAGAGCCTCTTCGGCCTCGGCGAGGACCCGGTCTGCCTCCGCCACCTCGGCCCGCGCGCGCTCGAGCTCGGCACGGCGCCGCTCCCGCTCGGCGGGAAGCTGGGTGCTGAAGGCTTGCAGCTCCTGCGTTTTCCCCCGGATCCGGTCGAGCTCGGCCGCAAGCCCGTCGAGCTCTGCGAGCGCAGCGCCTTTCTCTTCGTCGGCGCGCTCGAGCTCCCGCAAGACGGCGAGAGGTCCTTCGGGCACTAGGACGGCGTGACGCGGTAGGCGTCGAAGACCGAATCGACGTTGCGGAGGGCGTTCAGAAGGCCCCGAAGCGCCTTGATGTCCCCGACCTCCGCGACGTACCAGTTCTTCGCCATCTGATCCTCGACGTGGCCGCCGTACTCAACGATGTTCGCGCCGTGCTCGGCGAACGTCCGCGCGACGTCCTCGAGGAGACGCGGGCGGTCCCAGGAAACGACGGCGATCTGGACGCGGAAGCTCTGTGAGGCACCCCCGTCCCAGGCGACCTCGGTGAACCGCTCCGGGTTGCGCATCAGCGCCTTGACGTTCGGGCAGTCGAGGCGGTGGATCGTGATGCCCTTGCCGAGTGAGATGTAGCCGGCGATCTCGTCCCCCGGCACCGGGGTGCAGCACTTGGCGAGGCGGACGAGGACGTCTTCGACGCCGGGCACCGAGATGCCGAAGTTCTGCGAGGCGACGGCTTCGCGGGCCTTCGGCTTGACCGGGATCGGCTCTTCCTCGACGACCTCCTCGGTCTTGAGCCGTCCGAGCACCTTGTTCACCACCTGCGAGACCTGGAGCTTCCCCGAGCCGAGGGCGAGGTAGAAGTCCTCGGCTTTCTTGAAGCCCATCTCGCGGATGATCTGCGCGAGAAGCGGCGAGCCTGCGAGCTTCCTGTAGGGAAGGTTGTGTTGCTTGAGCGCATTCTCGAGGCTTTCCCGGCCGCGCTGCTCGGTGCCCTCGCGCGTTTCCCGGCTGAACCACTGGCGGATCTTGTTCCTCGCTCGCGACGACGTCGCGAGCGAGAGCCAGTCGCGGGAGGGGCCGCGTCCTGCTCCCTTGGAGGTGAGGATCTCGACGAAGTCGCCGCTCTGCAGGCGGTAGTGGAGCGGGACGATGCGGCCGTTCACCTTGGCGCCGACGGTGCGATGGCCGACGTCGGTGTGCACCGAGTACGCGAAGTCGATCGGCGTCGCCCCTGCAGGGAGGTTCTTGACCTCGCCCTTCGGCGTGAAGACGTAGACCTCGTCGGAGGCGAGCTCAGGGACTGCGCGCCGGAACTCCCGCGGGTCGGACTCCTCCGCCTGCCAGTCGGCGAGCTGCTGCATCCAGCCGAGCTGCTCGGCGTCCGCCTTCTTGCCCTTCTTTCCCTTGTAGAGCCAGTGCGCGGCGATGCCGTACTCGGCCGTGCGGTGCATCTCGCGCGTGCGCACCTGGATCTCGAGCGGCTTGCCCTCCGGTCCGATCACGGTCGTGTGCAGCGACCGGTACATGTTGAACTTGGGCATGGCCACGTAGTCCTTGAAGCGGCCGGGCATGGGCTTCCAGAGGGAATGAATGACGCCGAGCGCGCCGTAGCAGTCGCGCTCGCCTTCCTTGCCTTCCTGGTCGACGAGCACGCGCATCGCGGTCAGGTCGTAGATCTCGTTGAACTCTTTCCCGCGCTTGGCCATCTTCTCGTAGATGGAGTAGAAGTGCTTCGCCCGGAAGGAGATCTCCGCGGTGATGCCGACCTTGTCGAGCTCCTTCCTCAGGCTCTTGCCGGCGGACTCGACGAACTTCTCGCGATCGGCGCGGCGCTGGTTGACCATCGCCTGGATCTCCGAATACTTGCGTGGATGCAGCGTCGCGAAGGCGAGATCCTCGAGCTCCCACTTGATCGAGTGGATGCCGAGGCGGTGAGCCAGCGGCGCATAGACCTCGAGCGTTTCGCGCGCCTTCTGGAGCTGCTTCTGCTTCCCGAGGTACTCGATCGTGCGCATGTTGTGCAGGCGGTCTGCGAGCTTGATGAGGATGACGTCGGGGTCCTGCGCCATCGCCACGATCATCTTGCGGTAGTTCTCCGCCTGGGCCTGCTCGCGGCTCTGGAACTGGATGCGCGTGAGCTTCGTGACGCCCTCGACGAGCGTGGCGACGTCATCGCCGAACTCCGCGCGCACCTCCTCGATCGTCGCGGGGGTGTCCTCCACGACGTCGTGGACGAGCGCCGCGGCAAGCGTGGACTCGTCGCTTCCCAGCTCGGCGAGAATCTTGCCGACCCCGATCGGGTGGAGGACGAAGTCCTCCCCGCTCCGGCGCTGCTGTCCTTCGTGCGCATCGCACGCGAACCGGTACGCCCGCTCGAGCAGGTCCCGATCGACGTCGGGGTTGTAGAGCTCGACCTCCGAGAGCAGCTCCTCGAACGCCTCGTGATGCCGCTCGGCGGAAGCTCTGAGAACCGTATCCGCCATGAACCCATTCTAGCTGGGTGCCCTACGGGCTCCCGGCTAGGCGGCCAGGGGCATCGGCTCCTTCAGCGCGGTCAGGAAGGTCTCGGACTCGACGAGCGAACGCCAGGTGCCGCCGTCCGCCACGCCGAGCTCGGTGAAGACCCCGCGGGCGAACTCCGACCACGCGTCTGGACCCGCTTTCCACTCCGCAATGAGGGCGAGCCGAAGGTCGTCGAAGCGCTCGGGCGTGTCAAAGATTCGCTTCACGACGAGCTGTGGCGAGACTGTGCCGTTCCACTGGTTGGCCGCCAGCTTGAAGGCGACGTCGTAGCGCACCGGCCTGCGGTAGCGGTCGAGCTGGCCGCCCTGCCCGAAGGCGATCGCGCCAGACCGCGCCCCGTCGGCCGTGACCGCCAGCTTGAGGTGCTTCCCCTCGCCGACTGCGCCGAGCTCGGAGAGCTCGCAGCCGACGGCGAGCAATGTCACACCGGGATTCCCGAGCCCGAAGGGCGCAAGGCGCTCCAGCTCGGTACTGAGGTCGAGCGTGAGCTCGGTGCCGCGCACCACGGCATCCACCCGGACGACGGGCGCAAGATCTTCCTCGGAGAGATCCTCCGCCGCCCGTGCCGCGAACGCCTCGGCGAACGCGTCGAGGTTCTCCGGGCTGATGGAGAGGCCGGCGGCTGCTCTGTGGCCGCCCCAGCGACCAAGCAGGCCGGCGCACGCGCCGAGCGCTCCGTGAAGGTCGAAGACGGGGATCGAACGGCCGGAGCCAGTCCACTCCTCGTCTCCGCCGGCGATGAGGACGACCGGCCGGTGGAACCGCTCGACGAGCCGCGACGCGACGATCCCGATCACTCCGCGATGCCAGTCCTCCCCGGCGAGCACGTAGCCGCGGCGACGCTGCTTCGCCTCGGGCCATTCGGCGACCTGGGCGAGCGCTTCGCGCAGGATGCGGTCCTCCACGGCCTGGCGGTCGCGGTTCAGCGTCTCCAGCTCGCCGGCGAGCCGGTCGGCTTCCTTCGGATCGTCCGTGAGGAGCAGCTCGAGCGCGGTGCCGGGGTGCCCGAGCCGGCCGGCGGCGTTGATCCGCGGGGCGAGCCGGAAGCCGATTGCGCCCGCATCGACCACCGCCGGATCGACGCGAGCGGCGCCCATGAGCGCCCGCAGTCCCGGGTTCGTCGTCCGCGCAAGCCGCTTCAGGCCGGCTGCGACGAGGCCACGGTTCTCGTCCAGGAGCGGGACGACGTCGGCCACCGTCGCGAGCGCGACGAGGTCGAGCCGGCGATCCAGGCCCTCCGCGCCGAGCGCCTGCGCGAGCTTGTAGACGACACCCGTTCCGCAGAGCTCGGGGAAGGGGTAGTCGGACGGACGGGTCGCCACGATCGGGCAGTCGGGCAGCGTCTCCCCCGGGCGGTGGTGGTCCGTGACCACGACGTCGAGCCCGGCCGCTTTCGCCTCCGCCACCTCTTCGACGGCCGTGATGCCGCAGTCAACGGTGAGAACGAGCCCGCAGCCTTCGCCGGCCAGCCGCGCCAGGGTGTCCCGCGAGACTCCGTACCCCTCCTCGAAGCGGCTCGGGAGGTGCCACGACACGTCGCCCCCGAGCTCGCGCAGCACGGTGACGGCGAGCGCCGTCGCACAGATGCCGTCGACGTCGTAGTCCCCGTGCACGCAGATCGGCTTTCCTGCGGCGATGGCGGCGCGAATCGCAGCGCACGCCGCCGCCATGTCGCCGAGCAGGAACGGGTCGTGCTCGGGGATGTCTGCGTCGAGGAACGCCCGCGCCGCCGCAGGGTCGGAGTACCCCCGCCTGACGAGCACGCTTGCCGTCGTCTCGGAGAGGCCGAGCGCGCCTGCCAGCGCGGTGACCTCAGGGCGGGGGCACGGAGTCAGCCTCCACGTGCCCTCGTACATGCAACTGACGGTAGAGCCCGGGTCGGACGGTATTCTCAAGCCCCGTGTCCGAGACCAACTACCTCTCCGGGGACGACTTCGTCGTCGAGTTTCTCGGCTACCGCTTCAGCTTCAACCAGACCGATTTCGAGCAGCGCGTGAACGCCGCGGCAGTGAAGCTCGGCCTCGTCGAGGCCGGAGAGCTCGAGGAGGACGAGACAGAAGATCTCGTCGAGCTGACGGCCCACGGCCGGATCGCGGAGCCCCGCTCGGAGCTCGGCGACTATCTCGTCCGCAACTGGGAACGGCTCGCGGTCATGGGTGACGAATCGCTCGTGTACTGGCTCAGAAAATTGATCTTTCGCGGCGCCTGGCTCGACCACCGGGTCAAAGAGAACCTCCTCGAGGTCGCCTGGGACGAGCGCAGCTCGGAGTTCGGCTACCGGGATCCGCGCGGGGGTCGTGCCCTGCTCGAGCTGGCGCCGGTGCCCTCCTGGCACGACCTCCAGTACCGCCGTTGATCGCCGGGCTCGACCACGCGTTCCTAACCATCGCGGAGGGCGGCGAAGAGAGAGCGCAGCGCTTCTACGGCGAGGTTCTCGGGCTCGAAGAGATGCCGCGGCCCGAGGGCCTGCGAGAGCGCGGAGGGGTTTGGTTTCGCGCCGGCGGACAGGAGCTCCACCTGGGAACCGACGACGCACACGCGGCCGTGAAGCGCCCGCATCCCGGGTTCCGTGTCGAGAGCGTCATGGCTCTCGAAGAATTGGCGCGCAGAGTCGAAGGCGCCGGGTTCGCGGTCGAGTGGGACGAGCGGATCGAGGGACGCAAGCGCTTCTACACGCGGGACCCGTTCGGGAACCGCGTCGAGCTCCTCGCCGACGTCTAGAACAGGCTGGACTCGGCCGTGGCGACTGCGCCGACGTGGGCGCGCCCGAGCTTCGTGATCACACGGCCTCGGGGCGTGCGCTGGATGAGGCCGAGCTGCAGGAGGTACGGCTCGTAGACGTCCTCGATGGTGTCGGGCTCCTCGCCGAGTGAGACGGCCAACGTCGACAGCCCGACTGGGCCGCCGTCGAACTTATGGACGATCGACCGCAGCAGCTCGCGGTCGATGCGCTCGAGCCCCTCGCCGTCCACCTCGAGGAGGCCAAGGGCCTCCTGGGCGATGGCGAGAGTCACGGCCCCGTCGTGGCGCACCTGCGCAACATCGCGCACCCGGCGCAGAATCCGGTTCGCCACACGCGGCGTGCCGCGCGCGCGCCTCGAGATCTCCTCGGCGGCCTCGTCCTCGATCTCGACACCGAGAATCCGCGCCGAGCGGCGCACGATGCGCGCCAGGTCCTCGGCGCCGTAGTAATCGAGCCGGTATGTCATGCCGAAGCGATCGCGGAGCGGGGTCGTGAGGAGGCCGGTACGGGTGGTCGCGCCGACGAGCGTGAACGGGGGCAGGTCGAGCGTGAGCGTGCGCGCAGCCGGGCCCTGGCCGACGATGATGTCGAGCCGGTAGTCCTCGAGCGCCGGGTAGAGGATCTCCTCGACGGCGCGGTTCAGGCGATGGATCTCGTCCACGAAGAGAACGTCGCGTTCCTCGAGCGAGGTGAGGATCGCCGCCATGTCGCCCTTGCGTTCGAGCGCCGGGCCGGCCACGGAACGGATGCCGACGCCGAGCTCCTCGCGCACGATGTAGGCGAGGCTCGTCTTGCCGAGCCCCGGCGGCCCGACCAGGAGGACGTGATCGAGCGCCTCCCCCCTTCCCTTCGCCGCCTCGAGCGCGATGCCGAGCTGCTCCTTGATCCGCTCCTGGCCCACGAACTCGTCCAGGCTGCGGGGGCGAAGGGATCCGTCGAAGTCCTCGTCCTCCGGGACGAGAACCGCCGTGGTGACGCGTTCCTCGTTCATGCCGCTCTCAGCGCCTCGCGTACGCGCTCTGCCGGCGGGAGCTCGGGGTCGACCGCGGCCAGCCGCTGCTCGGCCTCGGCCGCGGAGTAACCGAGCTCGACGAGGGCGTCGCGGGCGACGATGTGCCCGTCGCCGGCGCCCAGATGCGGCGCCTCGACAGCGGCGAGCGGCGCGATCTTCTCCTTCAACTCGAGTACGACCCGCTGCGCTGTCTTCTTGCCGATCCCGGGAATGGTCTGGAAGAGCGCGTCGTCCTCGCGGACGATCGCGCGCCGCAGCTCCCCGGGCGTATAGCCGGACACGATCGCGAGAGCGACCTTGGGCCCGACTCCGGAGACGGACAGGAGCTGCTCGAAGAGCTCGCGCTCGTCCCCGTCCGCGAAGCCGAAGAGCTGCATAGCGTCCTCGCGCACATGGAGATGGGTCTCGATGACCACCTCGTCGGCGCCGTCGGCCTTCTTCACGGCCGCCGGAGTGGCGAACAGCCGGTAGCCGACACCGTTGACGTCCAGCACGAGGCCGTCGGCGTCCCACGCGACCGCCTTGCCGCGGAGGCGCGAGATCATCGCGCGCTCCCGGCGAGGGCGGCGAGCGGCGGCGCGAGCGCATGGCAGATCGCGACCGCCAGCGCGTCGGACGCGTGGTGGGGCTTCGGGGGCTCGGGAAGGCCGAGAATCGCTTTCACCATCCGCTGCACCTGCTCCTTCTCGGCGCGGCCGTAACCGCAGACCGCATGCTTCACGCTCGCGGGCGGGTACTCAGCGCAGAAAACGCCTGCGGCAGCGCACGCGACGAGAGCGGCGCCGCGGGCTTGCCCGACGGAGAGTGCGGTGCGGGCGTCTGCGCCTACGAACGACTCCTCGAGGACGACCGCCTCCGGCTCGTGCCGCTCGATGAGCTCCGCGAGGGCGTCGTGGATCTGCTTCAGGCGCAGCTCTGGACGTTCGCGCGCAGACGTCTGCCACCAGCCGAATTCCACGGCCTTGAGGCGGCCGCCGCTTGCGTGGACTATTCCGTATCCGCACGCTGCAGTACCCGGGTCGATACCGAGGACCTTCACGCATCGAGGTTACGCATGGGAGCGGACGTTCCTCCCAGGCGGCAACTCACGTCAAGATGTTCGCTTTGACGCCTGGATGCTCGGCACACCACTCGCGCAGGTGCCCAAAGATCTTCAGCCGGTCGGACCGGTCGCCTTCGGACCACATGACTCGCACCTCGCAGATGTCGGCCGATCGAGACTCGCTCGGGCAGCCGTTCTTGAGGAGAAAGCCCCGCAGGTCTTCGAGCAGGGTTGGATCACTCACTTCAACGCGCACGTTTGCCTTATCGGCAGGTTCCGGCAGGAAGGATTAGGAAATCACCCTTGCCATTTGTCTACGTGGCGGCGGTTTCGAGCACGCGCTCGGGGATGTCGAAGTTCGCGTACACGTCCTGGACGTCGTCGTTCTCCTCGAGGGCGTCCAGCAGCCGCAGCAGCTTCTTCGCCGCGCTCTCGTCCTCGATGGCGACCGTCGTCTTGGGCAGCATCGTCAAGTCGGCAGACTCATACGCGATTCCGGCGGCCTCGAGAGCCTGACGGACCGCCTGCAGGTCATCGGGCGTCGAGATCACCTCGAAGCTCGAGCCCTCGCGGACGACGTCCTCCGCTCCCCCGTCTGCCGCAGCCAGCGTGAGCTCGTCCTCGTCGACGGAGCCGGCGACGAGGATCACGCCCTTCCGCTCGAAGAGCCATGCGACCGACCCGGATTCGCCGAGTGAGCCGTCGTTCTTCGTGAAGATGTGCCGGACGTCGGAGGCGGTGCGGTTGCGGTTGTCCGTCAGGGCTTCGACGAACAGCGCGACGCCGCTCGGTCCATAGCCTTCGTAGGTGATGTGCTCGTAGGCGTCGCCGTCGGAGGACGTGCCGGCGCCACGCGCGATCGCACGCTCGATGTTGTCCTTCGGCATCGAGTTGTCGCGCGCCTTCTGGATTGCAGTGGCCAGCGTCGCGTTGCCGTCGGGATCCGGCCCACCCTCCCGCGCGGCGACGATGATCGCGCGCGAGAGCTTCGAGAAGAGCTTGCCGCGCTTGGCGTCGGCCGCACCCTTCTTGTGCTTGATGCTCGACCACTTGCTATGCCCCGACATGCATGTCCTCCCTGACCAGGTCGAGAAAACGCTCGTGCACCCGGGTGTCGTCGGTCAGCTCCGGGTGGAACGAGGCGACGAGGAACCTACCCTGCCGGAGCAAGACCGGATCGCCGTCGAGCTCGGCGAGAACTTCGACCCCTTCGCCGACGTCGGTGACGCGCGGGGCGCGGATGAAGACTCCCCGGAGGGGCTTCTCCTCGTCTGCGAGCGGAAAGTCCGCCTCGAAGCTCGCGACCTGACGCCCGTAGGCGTTGCGGTCGACGCCGATGTCGACCTGGCCGATGAGGCCTCCGCGGCCCATCAGGATCATTCCGGCGCAGGTGCCGAACATCGCGCCCTGAAAGTTTCGCAGCGGCTCTTCGAAGGAGTAAAGCCCGATCAGCCGGCCGATCGCGGTCGACTCGCCGCCCGGGACGATGAGGCCGTCGAGGCCCACGAGATGATCCGGCTTGCGCACCTCGACGGCCTCCACGCCGAGACCTGCCAGCGTCCTGATGTGCTCGCGGAAGTTGCCCTGCAGGGCGAGAACGCCGATCTTCATGCCCTGAATTCTAGTGAGGGGCTCGAGCAGCTCAGCGGCGTTAGAAACGGCTTCTAGCTGTCGAAGCCGAGTCCGGCTCGGTCGAGCGCGCGGAGCCACAGGCCGCGCCTGCCCGTGCGATCTTCGCGGGCGAGCTCCTTCCGGGTCAGCGTGATCCCCGCCCAGCGAAGCGGTTCCGGCGGGAACGGAAGCGGCTTCGTCCGCACCAGCCGCAGGCGCGTGATCTCGGAGTCCACGCCGTCTGCGAGGTCGAGCGCGACTCGCCCGCCGAAGCGGCTCGCCCCCACGCCGAGGCCGGTGAACCCGACCACGTACACGGCCCGCCCACCGAGCGCCTTCCCAAAGGTCATGCAGAAACGGGTGCACGTGTCGATCGCGCCACCCCACCGAGAGGCGAAGCGGATCCCTTCGAGCTGCGGGAAGGTCGTGAGGAAGTTCCGCGCGAGGATCTCGAACGTTTCCGGCCGCTGGTCGAGGTGCGGGCCGAGGCCGTTGCGGAAGTTGTAGACGGCGTCATAGCCGCCCCAGAGAATCCGGTCGTCGCTCGTCAGGCGGTAGTAGTGGAACTGGTTCCCAGAGTCAGCGGCGCCCTGGCGGTTCTTCCACCCCACGGCGGCGCGCTGCTCGGCCGAGAGCGGCTCCGTGACGAGGACGTAGTCGTACACCGGCACGACATACCGGCGGATCGAGCGAACGAGCGGCGGAAACGCCGATGTCGCGAGCACCGCGCGGCGCGCGCGAACGCGGCCTCCGAGAGTACGGAGCGAGACGCCCGCGCCGTCGGCGTCGATTCCGAGCACCGGCGTCGCCTCGTGGATCCGCGCCCCGAGCGATTCCGCTCCCGCCGCGAGCCCCCACGCCAGCCGCGCCGGATCGAGGGTGGCGACTCCGCTCTTCTGCCAGACGCCTCCGAGGTACGTGGGCGAGTCGATCTCCGCGCGCACCGCGTCGCGGTCGAGCCACTCTGCGTCGTGCCCGAAGCGCCGCAACTCCTCCACGTGCCCCTCGAGGTCGGCGACCTCGTGCTCCCGCGTCGCCACGTCGAGGACCCCGACGGGCTCGTAGCGCGCGTCGATGCCAAGCTCGTCGATCGCCGCCACGATGCCGGCGAGGTTCTCACGGCCGAGCTCCTCGAGGCGCTCCAGCTCTTCGGGAAAGCGCGACAGGCCGTTGGCGAGCCCGTGCGTGAGCGACGAGTCGCAGAAGCCGCCGTTTCGCCCGCTCGCACCGAACGCGATCCGTTCTCCTTCGAGAACGACCACCGACCGCGACGGGTCGGCGCGCAGCGCCTCGACCGCGGCCCAGAGACCTGTCAGCCCGGCGCCGACGATCGCGAGGTCGCATTGGACCTCTTCGTCCAGCGGTTCACGCGGCGCCGGTCGTTCGGCCGTGGCAAGCCAGAACGGATCGCGCTCGGCGTCGGCGAGGGCGGTGCGGAGCCGGTCTACCAGCCGCGCGCTTCGAGCAGCTCTTCGGGAGCGAGCGCGGCGGTCGAAAGCCCGCGCATCGGCTCGCCGAGGCCCGCGGACACCCGAGCGAGCACCTCCGGATCCCGGAAGTGGGTCGTCGCCTCGACGATCGCCTTCGCGCGCGCGGAGGGAGACGAGCTCTTGAAGATTCCGCTCCCGACAAAAACGCCGTCAGCGCCGAGCTGCATGCAGAGCGCGGCGTCGGCGGGAGTGGCGATGCCGCCCGCCGTGAACATGACCACCGGCAGGCGTCCGCGCTCGGCGACGTCCTTCACGAGGACGAACGGCGCCTGGATGTCCTTCGCGATCGTGAAGAGCTCCTCCTCGGGCGTGCACTGGAGGCGGCGGATATCTCCCATGACGGCGCGCATGTGGCGCACGGCATTGACGATGTCGCCGGTGCCCGCTTCGCCCTTCGTCCGGATCATGGCCGCGCCTTCGTTGATGCGGCGCAGGGCCTCGCCGAGGTTGCGGCAGCCGCAGACGAACGGCACGCTGAACTTCCACTTGTCGATGTGGTTCGTCTCGTCGGCCGGCGTGAGCACCTCGCTCTCGTCGATGTAGTCGACCTCGAGCGCTTCCAGGATCTGCGCCTCGACGAAGTGGCCGATGCGTGCCTTGGCCATGACCGGGATGGTCACGGCCTCCTGGATCTCCTTGATCTTCGACGGATCGGCCATCCGCGCCACTCCGCCTTCCTTGCGGATGTCGGCGGGCACGCGCTCCAGCGCCATGACCGCGACGGCGCCCGCCTCTTCGGCGATCCGGGCCTCCTCGGCGGTGGTGACGTCCATGATGACGCCGCCCTTGAGCATCTCCGCGAGGCCGCTTTTGACGCGCATGGTGGCGAGCTCGGACATGGGATGGATTCTAGCCGTCGAGAAGATCGAGAGCAGCCGTGGGCTCTCTGAACGGGGCTTCGAGCCGTCCGTCGCCTGGCCTGGTGCGCCTACCCGCTTCGGTCGGCCCAGGTAGAAGGCACGTCGCTTCCGCCCTCCTCGGCCAGGCGGGGGCCGAAACGGACAAATGCAGGATGCGAGGCGATCTTGCCGGCCACCAGCGCTTCCCCCGGACGGAACGCGGCCGCCCGATCGACGAGCGGCGCCGGCGCGAAGGCCAGCGTGTCCGCGATGTAGGCCCGGTCCCCGGCCGACGTCATGCGCATGAGTACGAGGTTGTCGCACTGGGAGACCACGAGCTCGTTGACACGTAGCGGCCGCTGTGTCGAGACCAGGAGGTAAAGCCCGAACTTCCGTCCCTCGGCCGCAATTCGCGCCGCGTGCTCGGCCGCCAGCGCGGTGACCTCGTCCGCCGGGTCCCGCGGGCAAACGTTGTGCGCCTCGTCGATGACGATCAGAACCGGCTCGCGGTCGGCGCGACGGCGCCAGAGCGCTGCGAGGACGCTCTCGGCCGCGATCGCCTTCTCGCCGGGGGTGCCCAGCGAGCCGAGGTCGACGACGAGCCCGCGCGGGCCGCCGGCGGCGACGAGGTCCTGAACGGAGCCTTCGTCACCGGTCGACCAGATCGGCCAGCGGTGGATGCCGAGGTTGCGAAGGCGGGTGCCGAGCGCGCGCATCTCCGGCGCGGAAGCCTGCAGTAGGCGATCGGCCACCTCGCTCGCTGTCCCGCCTTCGGACTCGAGGCCCTTCTCCAGCATGTCGACGAGAACCCCGTACTCCTCGCGATCACGGATCGGATCGAGCCGGAGAACGGCCGCTTGCTCCTCGGCGTCGCAGTCGGTGAAGCGGACATGGAGCCGGTCGGCACCCTCCCCACCTCGGCGAACGACCACGCCTTCGGCGGCACGCCGGTAGCGCGAGCCGATGTCGCCGTCCACATCGTCGCGGAGCGACCCCACGCGCACGAAGTCCGAGTTCGGATCGAGCACGACGATGCGGAGCGACGTTTCCAGGAGCAGCCGTTCGAGGACAGCGCCGAGGGCGTAGCTCTTCCCGGAGCCCGATTGGCCGCAGAAGAACGTGTGCCGGTCGAATCCACCGGCGTCGAGCAGGAAGCG
>JAICVP010000293.1 GCA_025935275.1 Thermoleophilia bacterium | reverse complement strand
CGCTTGAGCACGACGTCGGGCTCGAAGCTCTCCAGGTCCGGGAGGAGGAGAAGGTCTGCGACGTAGCCGGGAGCAATGGCGCCGAACTCCCGCAAGCCGTGCCAGAGGGCCGGGTTCAGCGTCGCCATCATGAGCGCGTCCTCGGCGGAGACGCCGAGCTCGACCGCCCGGCGGACGACATGGTTCATGTGCCCGACCTCGGCGATGTGCTCGGGCTCGCGGTCGTCGGTGCAGAGGGCGAGCCGGTGCGGCCCGAACTCCTCCACGAGCGGCGCGAGCGCCTCGAGATTCCGTGCGGCCGTCGCCTCCCGGATGAGAACCCACATCCCCGCGCGCAGACGCTGGCGCCCCTCCTCGGCCGTGTAGCACTCGTGGTCCGAGCGGATCCCGGCGGCTGCGTAGGCCTGCAGGCCGGGCCCGAGGAGGCCGGGCGCGTGCCCGTCGACGTGCGACGACTCGAGCCCGAGCTTGTCGAGCTCCTGCGGATCGCCGGACACGACGCCGGGGTAGTTCATCATCTCGGCAAGCCCGATCACGCGCCGGCGGCGGAGGAGCCCCTGCAGATCTCCCAGCGTGAAGCCGCGCCTCGGCGACTCGAACTTCGACGCGGGCACGCACGACGACGCCATGAAGAAGATGTCGAGCGGCACCTCGTCGGCGACGTCGGCGAGCCAGTGGATCCCGTCCGTGCCGAGCACGTTCGCGATCTCGTGCGGGTCGGCGACCACCGTTGTCGTCCCCATCGGGATAACGAGGCGCGCGAACTCGTCCACGAGGAGCTTCACGGTCTCCAGATGCATGTGCGCGTCGATCAGGCCGGGGACGACGTAGCTGCCGCGCGCGTGCACGACCTCCTTGCCCGCGTACTCGCCCAGCCCCGCGACGTAGCCGTCGCAGATCGCCACCTCGGTCTCGAGCCACTCGCGCGTGAAAACCGAGAAGACCTTCCCGCCCTCGATGACGACGTCCGCGATCTCGTCACCGCGCGCGACGGCGAGGCGCCTGGCCAGATCCGGCATGGGGCGACTCTACTAGCGCGCGGCTAGTAGCCGAAGACGAGCCAGCGGATCACGTAGGCGATCGGCATGAGCATGCCGAGGGCGAAGAAAAGCGCGGTGAAGAAGGCCGTTGCGTAGATGAAGTTGCGCGTCCCGGGATCGACCGGCATCAGCGGACGATCCTGTAGGCCGTAGCCGGGTCGCAGCCCTTCTCGATGAGCTCGCGGGTCGCGGTCAGGTCGGCTCCGGAGACGGCCAGGGTGCGCGCGTCCGAGTTCGAAAAGCCGAGCCGGTAGAACTGTTCGCGGCGCCACTGGCGCACGCGCACCTTCTCGTCCCGGATTCGGTGAGGCATCCCGGCAACCTTCTGCCCCCTCATAGCGGGGAATATGTCACTTACGTGAGCCCGCATCCAACCCGTAACGGCCAAGACTCCCCTCGCCGAAGGTCGAGGACCCCGGAGCTCGACAATGTGGCGATCGCGGAGCGCCTGGATGCGTTCGCTGCGCTGCTCGATCTGGCCGGCTCCTCGTACTACACGGCGCGGGCATATCGGCGTGCCGCTGAGCTGGTGCGGGGGCTGGGGAGTCCTGTCGCCGAATTGGTGCGAAGTGGGCGCGTTCGTGAGCTGCGCGGGATCGGGCCGGGGATCGAAGCGCGGCTCCGGGAGCTCGTCGAAACGGGGCGAATCGAGGAACTCGACGAGTTGGAGAAGGAGGTGCGGCCCGAGCTCGTCGGGTTCGGGCGGCTCTTAGGCCTCTCGCCGAAGCGGGCCGTGGAGATCGGCGAGGCGCTGGGGATCTCGACGGCGGCCGAGTTCCGGGAGGTGATCGAAAGCGGGCGGTTGACCTCCGTGCCCGGCATCGGGCCCAAGACGGAGGCGAAATTGCGGGCCGGCCTGGCTGCCGCGGCGCGGCCGAGACCGAGGCGCGGGCTGACCTTGAATCGCGCGCGCGCCCTTGTGGACGGAATCGCGATGGCGCTGGGCGGTGTGGCCGCGGGGGACCCGAGGCGCTGGGCTGACTCGTCCGAACGGCTGGTTATTGTCACTTCAGACAACAATGCGCTCGAACGCTTCGCCCAGCTACCGCAGATCGTCGCCGTCACGGAAAGTGGCGTCGGCATCACCGTGGAAGGAGTCCCGGTGGAGCTCATGACTGCTGCTCCCGGGGAGTTCGGCACGGCGTTGCTACGCGCGACGGGGACGGACGCGTACGTCGAGGCGCTGGAACCTCTGCCCGATGCGCCGACGGAGGAGCAGGTCTATGCACGTCTCGGCGTGCCCTATTGCCCTCCTGAGCTCCGCGAGGAGGCCCACAGGCGCGCCCCTCCTCCCCTCGTCGCGGTCGAGGACATACGCGGCGACCTCCACTGCCACACGACCTGGTCTGACGGCAAGGCCTCCGTGCTCGAGATGGCCGAGGGCGCAATCGCGCGGGGCTACGAGTACCTGGCGATCTGCGACCACACGCCGAGCGTGGGCGCAGTCCCTGGGCTCACGGCCGACGACGTGCTCCGCCAGGGCGAGGAGATCGCGGCGGCGAACGAGGCGCTCGCTCCATTCCGGTTGCTGCGCGGGACCGAGTGCGACATCTTGCGGGACGGG
>JAICVP010000179.1 GCA_025935275.1 Thermoleophilia bacterium | reverse complement strand
GCCGATAGGGGCTGGGCGACCATGGACTTGGACGGCCTTCTCGCACGCCTGATCGAGCTCGGCGGGAGCGATATGCACCTGAAGATCGCCTCGCCGGCGATGGCCCGTGTCGACGGGGCTCTGACTCCTATGGAGGAACGCCTCCTGACCGATTCGGACCTCGAGACCGTGCTCGCCATGGTCACCGAGCGCACGCCGGCGAAGCGCGAGCACTTCTACACCGCCGGAGAGCTCGACACCGCGTATCTGGCCGAGGGGCTCGGGCGCTTCCGGGTCAACGGCTACCGGCAGCGAGGCGCGATCTCGTTTGCCTTCCGCTTCATCCCGAAGGAGATCCCGAGCTTCACGAGGCTTGGCCTTCCGGAGGGCGTGGGCAGTCTCGCCGAGGAACACCGCGGGCTCGTCCTCGTGACCGGCGCGACCGGGTCGGGTAAGTCCACGACCCTCGCGGCGATCATCAATGCGATCAACCGCAGCCGGCAGCAGCACATCGTCACGATCGAGGACCCGATCGAGTTCGTGCACGACGACTGGGGCTGCATCGTCAACCAGCGCGAGGTCGGCCTCGACACCGAGTCGTACATGGAGGCCTTGCGCCGCGTCCTGCGCCAGGACCCGGACGTGATCCTCATCGGTGAGCTGCGCGACGAGGAGTCCGCGAAGGCCGCGCTCCAGGCGGCCGAGTCCGGCCACTTCGTCCTTTCGACCCTGCACACGATCGACGCTGCCGAGACGATCGGCCGCCTCGTCGAGTTCTTCCCGCCCGCCAAGCAGCAGATGACGCGCCAGATCCTCGCGGGCGTCCTGCGCGGCGTCGTCAGCCAGCGCCTCCTGCCGAAGAAGGGCGGGGGCCGCGTCGCCGCAGTCGAGGTGATGGTCAACACGGCGCGCATCGCTGACCTCATCCGCGAGGGCGAGACCGACAAGATCACCGAGGCGATCGAGGACGGCGACTTCCACAAGATGCAGAGCTTCTCGCAGCACCTCGTCCAGCTCGTTCTCGACGACCTCGTCGAGGAGGACATCGCCGCCAACGCCGCCACGAACCGTCACGACTTCGAGATGGCCGTCCAGCAGGCGCTCAAGCGCCGCCTCGCCGACGAGAAAGCGGCTGCCGCGGCAGAGGCAGAGGCGGAGGCCGAGCGGGCCGAGGAGGCCGAGCCCGAGGAGGCGGACCCCGTCGCCAACGGCAACGGCTCCGGGCTGCGGATCGCCTCCGGCGAGCAATGAGAAAGGCGTCTGCGGCAGCGGCGCTGCTGGCCCTCCTCGTGTTCGCTGGCGGGGCCTCGGCGCGGAGCTTCACGATCGTGCCCACTCACCAGGCCGCGCTCCCTGGCTACCAAACCCCCAACGCATCGGGCTCGATCAACGTCCCTTTCCCTCTCTCCGTGGCGCCGGAACAGCCTGCGGTTCGCTCCTACGAGGAGCTGCTCTCGCTCTGGCACCGCGCGGGCGACACCTACGGAGTGCCGTGGCAGGTGCTCGCCGCGATCAACAAGATCGAGTCGGACTTCGGGCGCAACATGGGCCCGAGCTCGGCCGGCGCGGTGGGCTGGATGCAGTTCATGCCGGACACGTGGCTGCGATGGGGACTGGATGCGAACGGCGACGGCCTCGCCGACCCGTGGAATCCCGACGACGCGGTGTTCGCCGCGGCGCGCTACCTGGCGGCAGCGGGCGCCCACGAGGACATCTCCCGCTCCGTCTTCGCCTACAACCACGCCCAGTGGTACGTGGACGAGGTGCTGGGGCTGGCATCCGATTTCGGGGCGGGCGCCAACTTCGACTTCACCGCCTCGCAGGCCGTCTTCCGCCTCGACGAGCTGCAGCACAAGATCGCGGCTGCGCGCCGTGACGTCGCGCGGGCCCGTGAGGCCGTGCCGCGGCTCGAGCGGCGGATCGCGGCGGCCGCCGATCGCCAGCTCCGGCTGGAGCTCCGGGCCGGAAATCCGAGAATCTCGACCGCGGAGTTCAGCGAGCTCGAGTCGCGGATTACCGGCCTCGAGCGCGCGCAGGCGCGTGACCGCAGCCAGATCGAGACGCGCCAGGCCGACCTGGCCGCCGCGCTCGCCCGGCTCCAGTCGCTGAAGAGCGAGCTCTCGACCGCGTCCGTTGCCGCTCCGACGGCAGCCTCCTTCGGCGGAGCGATGTCGAGCGGCGACTACGTCTTCCCGGTCGGAGGAGGGCCCGACACTGTTTCGGTCGCGCACACCCACCACGACTACCCGGCGGCGGACATCGCCGCTCCCGAGGGCTCCCCGCTCTTCGCCCTGGCGGACTCCGTTGTCGTGGACGTGTACACCGACGGCAGCGGGCGCTGCGGGATCGGCCTGAAGCTGCAGCTCGACAGCGGCGCCGAGTACGTCTACTGCCACCTCAGCTATCTGGAGCCGAGCGTCGTCCCCGGTGCCGCGCTCGCCGCCGGGGCTTCGGTCGGCCTGGTCGGGTCGACCGGCCACGCGACGGGCCCGCATCTGCACCTCCAGTTCTCACCCGCCGTGTCCTATCCGCAGGAGGAGCCGTGGTTCCAGTCGTTCGCGGGCGTCGCGTTCAGCTGGCAGGACGCGCCGACCCCGACGCCGAGGCGCATCGCGCCCAAGAAAGAGCGCCGTTTCACGGTCGTCGGCATCACTTCCGCGCACTCGGGAAGCCGCGTTGTCGGCTTTACCCGATAGGGGCTTGACTTTGCCGAGCGCCCTGCCGATGGGGGAGCCATGGCGGCCCGTCTGACGGCACTTCTGCCGCGTTTTCTCGCGCTCACCGTGATCTGGCTTCTCGGTGCGGCGACGTACACCCTGGCAGCGGACACGGTGCCCGTCGCGAAGCATGAGAAGAAGGCGGAGGCGGCCTCGAAGCCGCACGTGCTCACGGTTCCGGACGTGCGCAAGAAGGCGTACGTCTTCGCCAAGGGCATCCTCCAGGACGCCGGGTTCGCCTGGCGGGTGGAGGGCTCCGTCAAGGGCTTCGCCGCGAACACGGTCACCGTGCAGCGCCCCGCACCCGGCACGAAGGTGATCGACAACGGCGCTCCCCTCGTCGTCCTCAGCCTGACGAGGAACGCGAACTACGGGGAGAGCGGTCTGCCCGAGAACTCCGCTCCGTACAAGGGCACGCGCGTCGTGCTCGTGAGCGACTGGGCCAGCGAACAGATCGAGCCCACGACCTCGGAAACGACCGAGACCACGAGCACCGAGACGGGCGCGACGACCACCGCTCCCGCCGCAACGACGACCGAGCCCGCCGGCACGGTGCCCACCACGACCGAGCCCATCGGCACGACGACCGAGCCCGAGCAGCCCGAGCAGGAGACCCGCAAGCCGGACTTCGAGGTCCCGGGCGCTCCCGTCGAGCCCGCCGACGAAATGCCGCTCCCCGACCGGGCCCGAGCGCTCCAGCATCGGCTCTCTGGCAACACCAAGCCTTCCCAACACCTCATCAACTTCTGGCTCTACCAGCACTCGTGGATCGTCGCGGGTGCCCGCTTCGGCTGGCACGACGGGGCCGAGGCGCTTCGCATCCTGATCAAGGTCGACCAAAGCCTTCAGCGCCGCTTCGGCTTCGGCGCCGAGAGCGAGGTCGTCGCCCGCCGCGCGCTCGAGTACGTCGAGGCGCAGGCGAAGTGATCCGAAAGCGGCTCGGGCGACTCCGCGGGGACCGCGGCTACACCCTGGTCGAGCTCCTCGTCGTTCTCGCCATCTTCACGACGGTCGTGACGGCGCTCGTCTCGCTCTTCACGTCCGGGGCGAAGGCCGAGCTCGACATGAACCGCCGCTTCGAGGCGCAGCAGAACGCCCGCCTCGCCCTCGACCGCATGCGACGTGAGCTGCACTGCGCGAGCGGCATCACGGCCACGCCGAGCACACCGGTCTCGTCCATCACGGTGACCCTGCCTTCGCAGTGCCCGTCGGCCAACGGCACGACGCTCACGGTCGTCTACGACACGAGCCTCGTCTCGGCGAACCGCTACCGCGTCCGCCGCACGGCCAACGGCACGACGGTCGTGATCGCGGACTACATCACGACGTCCAGCGGCAATGCCTTCACGTACACGCCCAACAGCGCGTCCACCCGTGCGCTCCTGCACGTGGACTTCTACGTGAACATAAACCCGAACGAGGGATGGAAGACCTGGCGCCTCGTTGACGACATCGTCCTGAGGAACACCCTTCGTCAGTAGCCCCCTTCCCGGGACGGATTCGATGAGCTTCTTGCGGCGCCTTCTGCGTAGACAGGACGGGATCACGCTTGTGATGGCCGTGGGGATCCTCGGCGTCCTCAGCGTCTCCGGGACGACGCTCATCTACTACTCCTCCACGAACGCTCGCAGCGTTTCCTACTCGACTGCGAACGCGAGCGCGTACGACCTGGCCGAGTCCGGGATCAACGAGATGATGTCGATCCTCTCGAAGCCGGACAACAACGCGCTGAACAAGTACCTCCTTGGTGAGCAGTCGAACGGGTCCGTGACGCATACGACGCACACCTACGACGGTGGCACGGTCGAGTGGTACGGAACCCTCACGCAGTCCGTGGCAGGTGCGTCCACCTGGAACCTCACGTCGATCGGGAGGGTGCGCAACCCGACGGGCGCGTCGGC
>JAICVP010000360.1 GCA_025935275.1 Thermoleophilia bacterium | reverse complement strand
CAGCCCCACCGGAAGACGCAGGGTGCCTCCATCGTCATGAAGGGGCCGAGCGGCCAGAGTGAGCCCGTCAAGCAGGACCCCCCGACGCAAGGAGGAACCGAAGTGATTTCCACCGGACAGACAATCGAGAACCCCGTCACCGGCGAGCGCGTCACGTTCCACAAGACGTCGCGCGACACCGGCGGCGACTACGTGCTGATCGAGGCCGCGGTCGCTCCCGGCGGCGGCGTCGCGAGCCACGTCCACCCGTACCAGACCGAGGAGTTCGAGGTTATCAGCGGCTCGGTCGAGTTCCGGAGGAACGGCGAGAAGCTCGTGGCCCACGAGGGCGACTCCGTCACCGTCGAGCCCGGCACGATTCACCGGTTCAAGAACATCGGCGCCTACGAGGCCCGCTTCACGACGAAAGTCAGCCCCGCCCTCGAGTTCGAGTCCTTCCTGGAGACGATGTTCGCCCTCGCCGCCGACGGCAAGACGAACAAGAAGGGCATGCCGAACCCGGTCCGCATGGCCGTCATCGCCAACGAGTACTTCGACGACGTCCGCGCTCCGCGCGTCCCCCGCGCGATCCAGAAGGCCGCTCTCTCGGCCGGCGCCGCGGTCGGCCGCCTGGTCGGCTACACGCCTCAGTACACGCCCGCTCCGGCCGCCCCGAAGCTCCGGACTGCGGCCGCCTGATGCGTCAAACTGAGTCCAATGACGGGCGGCTCGCCCAGCGGGCCGCCCGTAGCTCCAGATGAGATCCGACTCCAACTCCTTCACTTCCTCCTGGCTGGCCGCCCGCCTCGGCGCCGACCCGGCCCGGATCGAGGCTCGCCGGCGCGCCGGGGAGCTTTTCGGCGTCCCCATAGACGGCGGGTTCGACCACCTCTACCCGGCCTGGCAGTTCGGCCCGGAGGGAGAGCCGATCCGCGCCGTCGAGCAGCTCCTCGCGGCTTCCCGCGACGCCGGCATGGACGACGCCCAGCTCAACGCGTTCCTCGACCGCCGCGCAGGAGTCGGCGGACCGCGGATGTGGGAATTCGTCCGCGACGGCCGCGTCGACTACGTGATTTCCTCGCTGCGCTCGGCCGCCTGACGAGCGCGGCTACACTAGCCGTCTAGCCCCGCGCCCGTAGCTCAGGGGATAGAGCGCTGCCCTGCGGAGGCAGAGGTCGCATGTTCGAATCATGCCGGGCGCATCCTGGCCTGCTCGCCGCCGATGGCGAGGACGCCGTCGTCGGGCACCTCGGTGCGCACATAGCCGAGCGCACGACCGGGGACGGCGCTCGTGACGCGGCCCACGACCTTGTCGTTCCAGACAATGTCGTCGCCCGGGCTCGCCGTCTCGACCTCGAGCTTGCGCAGACGGCGGTTGACGTGGCCCCGGTGGTGCAGGCGGGCGATCGGCTCCTGGCCCGGGAAGCAGCCTTTGGTGAACGAGATGTGCGTCTCGTCGAGACCCGCCTCGGCGGGGAGGATCGATTCGTCGAGCTCCTTGCCCCAGGCCGGAGTCCCCGCCTCGATCCGAAGCTCCTCGAGCTCGTCCCCCGAGGCGCTCTCCTCGGCCTCTTCCTCGCTCCACGCCTCCCAGGCGTCGACCCCGAAGTCCTGCACCGAAACCGCGGGGGACGCAGGCTTGGTGCCGAGCTGGACGAGGCCGACCCAGGGCCGCGTCTCGATCTCGCACTTCGAAGCGAAGCGCGCGGCGCGCAGGGCGGCGGCGACAGGGGAGGCGAGATCGGTCGTCTCCGTGACCAGCACGAAAGCCTCCAGCGATGTCCTAACGGCGCGGAGCGGAGCGATGATCCGCCCTTTGGCAGTGAGCAGCAGGGCAGGCTTTGCCGCTCCGACCT
>JAICVP010000343.1 GCA_025935275.1 Thermoleophilia bacterium | reverse complement strand
CCTCGCTCTTCGCGCACCCGTGCAGCGGCTTGAGCCTCGGCCTCGGCCCGCGTTCTCGCCTCCCAGGTCTCTGCCGAGACGAGAGGCATAGCCTCCCCCAGGCTAGTGGTCGTCAGGACGGGGCCGACGAGGCGGTCGCTCTCTGATCGAGGGTGAACGGATCCCACCGGGGGTGGTATTTCACCCCCAGAGTCCGGACGATCGCTCGGAGCGTAGGGGTGGTCAGGGCCTTGAATAGCGCCTGACCACGACGCGCACCTCGGGCGGCGTTGTCCGCTCGGCCTTGGCTCGCGCATTCGCTTCCTCGGCGTCTGATGCATCGCTCGGCAACCAGACGGTCACCTCTTGCGGACTAGCGTCCACCCTCTTTCTGATCACGGCTTCCCCTTCGACGAGGGCGGCATCGCTTCCCTCAAGGAAATCCGGGACGACTGTGCGGAAGAGCTCGGCGTAGCGACGAAGCTGTTCTTCGACTTCGCCATCCGAGAGGCCGCTCGCAAGGTTTCGCAGATGCTCCGGTGCCCGTGCTTCGAGCACGTTGTCGAAGAGCACGCGATTAAGCGGAGGCTCGCTCAGCCAGACCTCGACCTCGGGAGCCTTCCCCTCGGCAAGGCGCATCAGCGTGAGTTCCACCCGTCTGAACTCCACGCTTCGCGTCACCTCTATGCCGAGGCGATCGGAGAGATAGACAGCGCTCGTCGCCCACCACTTCTCATCGACGTGGTCGAGCCGAAAGCCGAATTCGCTCAAGAAGTCGAAGTGCCGTCGGACGAGCGACCCCCAATGCTTTCCGTCCTTTGTCGCCCTCGAGCTAGGCACGGGTACTTCTTCCGGCTTCTCGACGCTCGCGAGGAAGGTCCCCAGCGGCCGGCAGCGCGGCGACGATCGGACGAATCGCCGCGACGTCCTGCGGCGCCACGCGTCTCGGTTGCTCATTCAGCCAGGGCACGAGCTCGTCCACGGCTAGATATACGAGTCGCCCAGCTTCGGCGCGGCGTTGCGGATAGCCCCGTCAGAACGACGACGGGATGCACGTCAACGATCCAGCCGAGTTCTTGCCTCAGCCGCTCGCGGAGACCCACCGCTGCCCCAAAGAGCGCACGTGGTAGTCGCGTGTAGTCCCAGTCATCAGTGGGCGAGAGGGGAAAACGCACATGGAGGACACCATCCTCGACCTCGGCGCGCCCGCTCAGGTTCTTGGAGTCGAGCAGGAAGACGCCGGCGGGGCCGACAACGATGTGATCGAGGTTCCCGAAGCGACCTTCCAAGTCATGACGGGCATACCACTCAGGGCCGAGCGCTCGAAGCGCCCTCGCCGTCGCCTGCTCGCCCTGGGACCCGCGGCGCCACTTGGCTACCACTTCCGGTGGGTCGTCCCATGCCCAGATGGTGAGGCTGAGGGCACAGCCGGTCAGCAAGCCAGCTGTGAATGTGGGTTGCCAGGGCGAGAAACGTGCAACGAGCATCGCCGGCAGAAGGAACGCGCCGCCTGCGAGCGCCAGCGTCGAGAGCATCCTCCGTCGCCATCTGCGCCGCAGGTATCTGAAGTGACGCTCGGCCGAGCGGCCTGTGCTCGAGGCGGCGAAGATTCCCATTGCCCGACTTGAATCGGCCTTTTCTCAAGCTCGCTGTAGCCGGCAGCGGGTCGGACGGGGCAAGAACTCCCAAACTGCGCGACCGGAGCCAGCAACGCTGGCTGCTCGGGCGACCCGAGGATCAGCCGGCGCTCGGCGGCGCGGCGACTGAGTGGCGCGTCGCACGCGGTCATGCGGCCGGCCCGAGAAAATGGAAGAGAGGTGGTGCAGCTGCAGCCGCGGTTACCCGGTGCGCCGGCGCGCATCAACTCAGCGTGATCCACCACCGCCGGGAGCGCTCGCCGTTTGTGAAAACGAAAGGCGCGCGTGTGCAGGCCTTCTACGATGGAGCTAGCCGGACTCGAACCGGCGACCTCCTGGGTGCGATCCAGGCGCTCTCCCAACTGAGCTATAGCCCCGCTGCAGGTGAAAGTGTAGCGAGGGTCAGGACGCGGACT
>JAICVP010000221.1 GCA_025935275.1 Thermoleophilia bacterium | reverse complement strand
TCGGTGGCGATGACGCAATCGGCGGGCTCGTTGGACTCGGTGACCGTGACGGCGCCGCTCTCCACATCCACGTGCCAGCTCCCCAGGTCGGCGATGTCGAAGCGGTAGGAGGCGCTCAGGTCGCCGGCCCGGGCGGGATCGGCCCGCGTCGCCAGGTCCTCGAAGAACTGCTGTGCGGACTCGTAGGTCACAGCGTCGCGGGAGCGGGCTCGGGCTCCCGCCCGACGATGCGCCGCCCCGGGGCCGGCGGCAGGAGGAAGGTGACAGCGAGCGCGAGCACCGGCCCGAGAGCCGTGGCGAGCACGGCAGCCTCGAGGTCGATCGTGTCAGCGACGGCGCCGAGCACGAGCGCGGCGACACCGCCGAGGCCGATGGCGAGCCCGATGGAGAGCCCGGACGCCATGCCGACGCGGCCGGGCATGTACTCCTGGCTCATCACGAGGCTGACACCGAAGGTTCCGATGACACAGGCGCCCGAGAGCGTAACCGCGAGCACCCCGATCGGCCCGCCCACCAGCACGTAGACGAGAATGAGCGGCGTCGCGGCGACGAAGCTCCCGCGCAGCACCGGCCGCCGCCCGAAGCGGTCGGCCAGCGGGCCGCCGGCCAACGTGCCTACCGCGCCTGCGAAGAGGAAGAGCGCGAGGACGAACGTGCCGTACGCCTCGCCGTGGCCGTTGTGGATCTCCCAAAGCGGGATGAAGGTGAAGAGGCCCATGTGCGCCACGCTCCGCAGGCCGACGACGAAGAGAAGTAGAACGAGCCCCCTGGTCTCCGTCTTCGCGGCCAGCTCCCGCTGCACGCGCGGCGACTCGGCCGGTGCGAAGCTCGAGAGGTAGCGAAGCATGAACACGAGACCTGTGGCGACGGCGAGACCCGGCAGAGCGATGAGCAGCCCACCGTCAAGACCGAACGTGAGGATCAGGGCCGACGCGTACACCGGGCCGAGCGCAAAGCCGATGTTGCCTCCAACCGAGAAGAACGACATCCCGCTCGCACGCCGCGACCCGCTCGCGTAGTTCGCGAACTTCGATCCTTCGGGGTGGTAGGCGGCAACGCCGATGCCCGCGGCGAGGACCGCGATGAAGATGAGCGGGTAGGACGGCGCCGCGGCGGCGAGCGCCATCCCAACGCCCGCGAGAGCGACGCCGGCAGGCAGCAACCAGAGGGCGCCGCGCACGTCGGACCAGAGCCCGAAGAGCGGCTGGATCAGCGACGAGCTGATCGTCGCCGCGAGGACGAGAGCCGAGGCCGCGGTGTAGGAGAGGGCGAACTCGGTCTTGAGAAACGGGAGCAGCGCGGGCAGGGACCCCTGGGCGAGGTCTGTTGCGAGATGACCGGACGAGAGCGCGGCCATCGCCTTTCTGTCCACCCCGGGCACCGGGGCGAGAATACCCGCGCTAGCCGGACGCGTAGCGCTCGATCAGCGCGTACGAAAGCTCCCGCTGGGCGCGCACGATCTCGCGGCGGTTGCGCTCGAGCGCGAGCGGTGAGGCGGCGGCATGGAGCGCTTCGCGCTCACGCAGAAGCCCTCCGAGGTGATTCTGGAGGGCTTCTACCGGGAGAGGGTTTCGCCCGCGAGGGGAGGGTGCGGGCGGAGAGGGTAGAGCTGCGCTCATTGCGCATCCCTCTCATCGACCTGAGGGATTTCTTCTATATCCCTCATTCGAGGAACAAGGTAGGAACCTGTTCGGATAGCATCCCCGCGCGCCCATGGAGATCGACGTCGTCGAAGGCTCGCCGGCGGAGGTCGCCGCGGACGTCCTGGCTTTCGCCGTCCAGGAGCCGACAGAGCTCCCGCCGGCAGGCCAAGAGCTCGACCGCCTGGTCGACGGGGGGATTCAGCACCTGATCGAGGACGGGGAGCTCAAGGGCGAGCGCGGCCGAGTCACCCTCCTGCACACGCGAAACGAGCTCAAAGCCCACCGGCTCGCAGTCGGCGGCGTCGGCGTGGACGGAGATTCGGACAGCCTGCGCACGGCGGCCGCAGCGGTCGCGCGGCGCGCGAGCGAGCTGGGCGGGAAGACCGTCGCCTGGGTCCTGAGCGAGAACGGGCTCCCGGCGGCCGAGCAGGCGCGCGCCGTCGTCGACGGCGTGGCGCTCGGCCCCTACGACGCCGGCATCTGGAAGACGAAGGACGAGCACTCGGCGGTCGAACGGCTGGTCCTGTGCGGCCCCGGGGCTGCGGGCGTGGCCGAGGAGGCACAGCGCGCCAACGTCATCGCCACCTGGACGAACCGCTGCCGCGACCTCGTCAATGCGCCGCCGAACGTCTGCACCCCGACGACGCTCGCCGAGTTCGCCGAGGACGCCGCGAGCCGCTTCGAGCACATGACGTTCTCCGCCCTCGGGCCGGACGAGATCCGCGAGGCAGGTATGGGCGCTTTCACGGCCGTCAGCCGGGGCAGCGAGAACCCGCCGCGCCTCATCACGCTTTCGTACGAGCCGCCCGCAGCGACACAGCGCGACGTCGTCCTCGGCTTCGTCGGCAAGGCGATCACGTTCGATTCGGGCGGCCTGTCCCTCAAGCCGGCCGACCGCATGGAGGAGATGAAGACGGACATGGGCGGCGGGGGCGCAGTCCTGGCCGCGATGGGCGCGATCGCCGAGCTCGCGCTGCCGGTGAAGGTGCTGGCCGTCGTGCCCTCCTGCGAGAACATGCCCGGCGGCGGGTCGTACCGCCCGGGCGACATCATCACCGCGCTGAACGGCAAGACGATCGAGGTCACGAACACGGACGCGGAGGGACGGCTCATCTTGGCGGACGCCCTCACGCATGCGCGACGAAGCGGGGCGACCCACATCCTCGACCTGGCCACGCTCACCGGCGCGATCGTCATCGCGATGGGCGACTACTACGCCGGCCTCTACTCGAACGACGCCGCCTGGACGGAGGAGGTGCAGGCCGCAGCCGAGGCGACAGGAGACCACGTGTGGACGATGCCGCTCCACGACACCTACCGGCGCTACATCGAGTCCCCCTACGCCGACATGAAGAACTCGTCGGAGTACCGGCAAGGATCGCCTGCCCTGGCCGCCCGCTTCCTGCAGGAGTTCGTGGGCGAGGGCCCATGGGCCCACCTCGACATCGCGGGGACGGCCTACCTGGAGCGCTCGCGCGAGGACTACTACGGCGCGCCCGGCGCCACCGGGTACGGCGTGCGGCTCCTCGCGGAGCTCGCACGCCGCTTCTCTTAGTGGACTTCGACCTCTCCGAAGACCACCAGCTGCTCCGGCAGACGGTTCGCGATTTCGCGGAGGAGCGCATCGCGCCCGTGGCCGAGGAGCTCGACCGCGAGCATCGCTTCCCCTACGAGATCGTCGCGGCCCTGGGCGAGCTGGGCCTCATGGGTATCCCGATTCCCGAGGAGCACGGAGGAGGCGGCGGCGACACCCTCGCCTATGCGCTTGCGATCGAGGAGCTGACGCGTATCGACTCCTCCGTTGCGATCACCGTCGCGGCGCACACGTCACTCGGGACCACGCCCATCCTCCTGTTCGGCTCCGACGAGCAAAAGGGCCGGTGGCTGCCGGATCTCGCCTCGGGGCGCCGGCTCGCCGCGTTTGGGTTGACCGAGCCCGACGCCGGCTCCGACGCGGGCGCGACCCGGACGACGGCGGAGCTTCGCGACGGCAGCTGGGTCGTGAACGGCTCGAAGATCTTCATCACGAACGCGGGCACCGACGTGACGGCCTTCGTGACGATCACGGCGCGGACGGG
>JAICVP010000114.1 GCA_025935275.1 Thermoleophilia bacterium | reverse complement strand
GTGGTCGTCGTCCGCCACCTCGTCCTCAACCCGCGCCGGCATCCCTCGGCCATCCTGGGCTTCGCCGTCTACTGGTTCGGGCACCTGCTGACCCTCTACGCCGCACTGCGCGCGTTCACGCAATCGAGCATCGTGCTCGCGGCGCTCGTGCTCGCGTTCGCCACGGGCTACGTCGCCACCGCGCTGCCGCTCCCCGGCGGCGGCTCCGGTGGAATCGAGGCGGCACTCGCCTTCAGCCTGCACGCGGTCGGCGTGCCACTCGCGCCCGCGCTCCTCGCGGCCCTCGTCTATCGCTTCTTCACGTTCTGGCTGCCGCTCCTGCCCGCGCTCGTCTTGCTCCCTTCGATCAAGCAGCTGAACTCGGAGCTACCGCGCTTGGCGCGCTCGGCACCCGCACAGAGCGGTTAGCTAGGCCCAGGGCGCCTAGGCGCAGGCGCTGGCCGCGGCCTGGAGTGTCGCGCTGAGCTCGGCGGACATCTGCTCGCCTTCGCGAAGCGAGTCGTCGGCGGCCTTGAACTCTTCGAAGGACATGCGCTGCTTGAGCTCGTCGTACATGCAGCCGCAGATCCTCTCGGCGTCCGACTCCGTGGCCGGCGACGCTCCTTCGGTCGCGGAGTCAACACAGGAGCTGACGAAGTTGTCCTCAACCTCGGGGGTGAAGCTCGTCGGCTCGCTGCCGCCGCCGCAGCCCGAGAACGCAACCGTTGCGGCGACGAGGACCGTCGCCAGTCCTAGAAAAGCCTTGCCTGCCATGTTTTCGAGCCCTACCCCGCCTGCCATTGGGGCGAAACCCTAGGCGAGTCCCCGGACGCCGCGCGGGAACCGGCGTTCCGCGATCCGGCACCAATCGTTCCCGACCCAGCAGTAGGTGATCGCGGTCAGGGAGCTCTCGTCGGCTTCGAAGAAGTGGAGGCCGCGCGCCTCGCCGCGCCGCTTGGGGCGGGGTTGGCCCAGGCCGGGCGCCGTCACGACGGTCGTCCCTCGGACCTCGCCCTCAGCGACCTCGAACTCGCGCCGTTCCGAGATCGCGCTCTGATGGACGTGGCCGGAGACGACCAGTTCGGCGCCCGCGTCGACGAGCGAGCCGAGGACACTCGAGCGGTTGGCGATCGTCCGCTTCACCGTGCGCCACGGCGCGCCCAGGAGATGGTGGTGGACCGCGACGATGCGCAGCGCACCTTCCGGCGCTTCGACGAACGTCTTCGCGACGTGGTCGAGCTGGGCAGGACGTAGTGCGCCTCCCTGCTGCTTCCACGGGCGGACCGAGTTCAGGCCGCAGACGACAATCCGCTCCGAGCGGTAGACGGGCTCGGTCTCGGGCCAGGTGCGGAGGAACTCGTCGAAGGTCCGCGTAAATCGCCAGGGCGGCCCGCGCGGGATGTCGTGGTTGCCGGGAATCACGAGGAGAGGAGGGCCGAGCGAACGCAGCAGTGCTGCCGCGCGCTGGTGTTGCTCCGGCGAGTTGCGGTGCGTCAGATCGCCGCTCGCGACGATGAGCTCGGGGGCGAGCTCGGCGACGAGCGCACGGAGATCGTTCTCGACCTCGGGCTCCTCACGCGTGCCCGCATGGAGGTCGGAAACCTGCAGGACGCGTAAAGGCGTCATCGGGCGGGGACACTATAGTTTGGTCATGGTCGACGAACCCGCTGAGATCTTCGACGACATGTACCTCGGCCTTCGGGCCGGGGCTGCCGGACGAAAAAAGCGCCGCGGAGAGCCGCTTTCCGCCGAGGAACAGGAAGTGCTCGGCCGCTGGGAGCGCCTGTCCACGTGGCGAAAGTCACTCGCGGTCGGCAGCTTCGCCGTCGGGACGTTCGGCCTCGGATTCACGCTTGGCGGCCTCGTCTTCGGCCGCTGGCGCAAGGCCTAGCTCTCGTTCTCTTTCGCGGGGAAGAGGACCGCAGGCGTGTCTTCCTCCGCGGGGTTGCGGTGCCGCACGACCACGTCGACGAGGGTGGCGAGAACCGCCGCGAACGGAATGGCGAGGAAGACCGCGAAGCCGCCGAACAGGATTCCGATCGCCGTGACGGAGATGAGCACCGTGAGGGGCGTCAGGCCGACCGCGTGGCCGAGCACGCGCGGGATGACGACGTAGTCCTCGAAGAGGCGCACGAGCAAGACGGCGAGGCCTGCGGCGAGCGCGACCTGCCACGAGTCCGTTAGACCGACGCCGATCGCGACTGCGCCCGCGGCGATGGGGCCGAGCACCGGGACCACCTCGACGAGCCCCGCGAAGATCCCGATCAGGAGCCAGAACGGCAATCCGATGATGTAGAAGATCAGCGAGAGCACCGAGGCCACGAACGTGACGAGGATCAACAGGCCCCGGACATAGGCTCCGAGCTTCGCGTCGATCAGGTTCCACGTGTCGCGCACGACGCGGCGTTTCTCCCGCGGCAGGAGCGACAGGACGAGGATCTCCGCGCGGTCGCGCTCGAAGATCCAGTAGGCAGCGCAGGCGAACGTGAAGAAGATGCCGACGAGCACCTCGAAGGCCGTGAAGGTGAGGGAGAGGGAGGAGTCGAGCAGCTCGGC
Organism: Thermoleophilia bacterium; assembly: GCA_025935275.1. GTDB lineage: Bacteria > Actinomycetota > Thermoleophilia > Gaiellales > Gaiellaceae > DATEOR01. The sequence goes on along the minus strand of JAICVP010000114.1, from coordinate 4,237 downwards.
GCCCGAGGGCAGCTGGTCGAGGCTGTCCTGGACGCGAACGAGGATCTCGTGCCGAAAGCCCGTGGACTGGTTCGCCTGCTTCTCGAGCTCGGAGCTCGAGGTCGGGATGCCGCCGAGAGCGCTGTCCACCTGGTCGATCGCGCGCGGGACGATCGCCCACAGGAGGAGGCCGATCAGGCCCGCGAGCACGGCGTAGTGAAGCAGGATGCTCACGCCGCGCGGGATGCGGCGGCGTCCGAGCGATTCGACGCTCGGCCGCATGGCGGCGGAGATGATGAGCGCGAGGAAGAGCAGGGCGACGACGATCCGCAGCTTCCAAAGCGCGAGCGCGAGCGCGACGACGGCGACGACGATGAGAGAGGCGATGAGCGCCTTGCGCGCGGTCTCCTGCATGGGTCCCTCTTCCCAGGATAGTCGTCCGGCGAACGAGGACTTCCACGCGCGAGCGGAGAAATCCTCTCTATGCGCGGCTATCTGGACCCCGGCGAAACCGTGCGCTTCGAGGCGCGGCCGCACACGGCTGCGCTCTTCCGTCCTCTGAGCCGCTCGCTGCTGCTCGCGCTCGTCGGCGGGGTGCTCGTCGGCCTCTCACCGCCCGCGCTCGGCGTGGTCGGCGCGATCCTCCTCGGTATCGGCGCGCTCCTGGCACTGCGGGCGGTCATGCGCTGGGACCGCACCTCGCTCGTCGTGACGACGGAGAAGCTCCTCGTCATCCACGGCGTCGCTCGGCGGCGGGCCGCAGCGGTGCGGTTCGCGCGGATCGGGCCCGTCGAGGTGGAGCAGGGCCTCGTGGGCCGCCTGTTCGGCTACGGGACGGTCATCGCCGGCGATCTCGAGAGTCCGTACGTGCCGGATCCGCGCCGTGTCGGGCGGCTGACCGCGTAGCGCTACCGTTCAAGGGGCGATGCGCCCGCTCACGACCTGGATCCTGGTCGGCGCGCTGCTCCTCATCGGGCTGCTCGCCGCACGCGACGCGCTCGAGTCGGAGGACACGGCTGCGCGCCCGCCGCTGCAGCCGGACGCGGCGGCGCCGGCGGGCCCGCCCACGATCACCGGCCGCACCGAGCTCGTCGCGGAGCTCAAGGAGCTCGGAGCGCACGGCGCGCTCTATGTGACCGACGTCTCGTGCCGCCGCTTCGTCCTGAGGCTGCCGACGCTGACCTGGACGACGAGCACCGAGCTGCCGAGCCCTGGGTGCAGCGCGTGGGTGCGGCCGCCGAGCGACGCCGACTCCGGCATTGCGGCGCGCCCGCTCGAGACGAACAAGGTCGAGGTGTCCTCGGGAGGCTGGAGCTACGAGTTCACGGGCACGGATCCAGCCTTCAGGCCGGACGGCATCCTCACCTTCGTGCGCGACGGCGGTCTGCGCGAGTGGACCGGTCGCTGCCCCGAGGGCGCGCAGAAGGTCGTCTTCCAGGGGCTGCACGACGTGGCGCGCTGCGATCGCCCGGTGGCGGGCGCGCCGACGGGCATCCACGAGGTCGCGTGGCTCGGAGTCGGCGACTACGCGGTCATCACGGGGCCGGACCAGGCCACGTCCCTCGAGGTCGTCCGCGACGGGAGGAGAGAACGCCTCTTCAACTCGGTGGGCGCGCGCATGGGGGCGCTCGAGCCGAGCCCGACGGGCCGCTACGTGGTCGTGAGGCTGGACGGGGCGCTCACGCTCTTCCGCACGGACGGGCCACCCGCCCCGCGCCCGCTTCCCGCCGGCAACGAGCTCGCCCGCTCCATCACCTGGTCCGGCGACGAGCGCCTTGCGGCGCTGGCGACAGAGAGCTCGGTGCAGGTCTTCCCGAGTGATGCGGCCGGCCAAGCCGTGCGGATTCCGCTCGCAGCCGCGGCCGTCGAGTGGCGCTGAAAAGGCCGCGAAACAGAACATGTGTTCGTCCGAATGGCGGGGCTACACTGGGGGTGATGGCAGCTGCAGACCAGCTCGTCGTACACGGCGCCCGGGAGCACAATCTCAAGGACGTCACCGTCAGCCTGCCCAGAAACGCGCTGATCTGCGTGACGGGCCTGTCCGGCTCGGGAAAGTCGTCGCTCGCCTTCGACACGATCTATGCCGAAGGGCAGCGGCGCTACGTCGAATCACTCTCCGCGTACGCACGGCAGTTCCTGCAGATGATGGAGAAGCCCGACGTCGACTCCATCGACGGGCTCTCGCCGGCGATCTCCATCGATCAGAAGACGACGTCGAGGAACCCGCGTTCCACGGTGGGCACCGTCACCGAGATCTACGACTACCTGCGCCTGCTCTACGCCCGTGTTGGGCGGCCGCACTGTCCGATCTGCGGCAGGCCGATCGCGGGGCAGAGCATCGAGTCCATCGTCGACCAGGTCCTCCGCATGCCGGAGGGGACGAAGTTCACCGTCAACGCGCCCGTCGTCCGCGACCGCAAGGGCGAGTACAAGGATCTGCTCGAGCATCTGCGCGGTGAGGGCTTCACGCGAGTGAAGGTCGACGGCGAGGAGCGCCTGCTCGAAGAGGAGATCGAGCTCGACAAGAAGTTCAAGCACACGATCGAGGTCGTGGTCGACCGGCTCTCCATGAAGTCAGACCTCCGGCACCGCCTTACCGACTCGATCGAGACCGCGCTGGCGCTCGCCGAGGGCCTCGTGACGGTGGCGGTCATCGACGGGGAGGAGCTCACATTCTCGGAGCGCTTCGCCTGCCCCGAGCATGGCGTGGGGCTCCCCGAGCTCCAGCCGCGCATCTTCAGCTTCAACTCTCCGCACGGCGCGTGCCCGCGGTGCACCGGCCTCGGCGCCCAGCAGGAGATCGACCCGGATCTCCTCGTCCCCGACCCAGAGCTCTCGATCGCAGAGGGCGCGCTCGTGCCGTGGTCGGTCGGCAATTCCACGTACTACGAGTCCGTGATCCAGGCGATCGCCGATCGCTACGAGATCGACGTGGACAAGCCCTGGCGTGACCTCACCGAGGAGCAGCAGAACCTTTTCCTCTTCGGTACGAACGGCGACAAGGTCTACGTCACGTACCGGAACCGCATGGGCCGCAGGCGCGCGTACATGCTCGCCTTCGAGGGCATCGTCCCGAGCCTCGAGCGCCGCTACAAGGAGACCGATTCGGCCGGCCAGCGCGAGCGCATCGAGGAGTACATGAGCTTCCGGCCGTGCCCGGTCTGCAAGGGCGCCCGGCTGAAGCCCGAGGTGCTAGCGGTCACCGTCGGCGGCTCGAACATTCACGAGTTCACGCAGATGTCGGTCACGCGCGCGATCGAATTTCTCGACGGGCTCGAGCTCTCCGAGACCGAGCAGCTGATCGGCAACAGGATCATCAAGGAGATCCGCGAGCGGCTCACGTTCCTTTCCGACGTGGGCGTCGGCTACCTGCAGCTCGACCGCGCCGCCGCCACGCTTTCCGGCGGCGAGGCGCAGCGGCTGCGGCTGGCCACGCAGATCGGCTCGCAGCTCGTCGGCGTCCTCTACATCCTCGACGAGCCGTCGATCGGCCTCCACCAGCGCGACAACGCGAAGCTGATCGGCACCCTCGAGCGCCTGCAGAGCCTCGGCAACACGGTGCTCGTCGTCGAGCACGACGAGCAGATGATGCGCTCCGCCGACTGGCTCGTGGACATGGGGCCGGGCGCGGGGGAGCACGGCGGCCATGTGGTCGCCGAAGGGCCCGCGGGCGAGGTGGAGAAGGTGAAGGGCTCGGTCACCGGGCAGTTTCTCTCCGGCAAGCGCTCGATCGCCGTGCCCGACCGGCGCACCGAGGATCTTGGCTCCTTCTGGGTGCGCGGCGCGAGCCAGCACAACCTCAAGGACATCGACGTGGAGTTCCCCGTCGGGAAGTTCGTCTGCGTCACCGGCGTGTCCGGGTCGGGCAAGTCCACGCTGGTCAACGAGATCGTCTACAAGGCGCTCGCCAACCGGCTGCACCGGATGCGCGTCAAGCCGGGCGAGCACCTCGGCTGCGAAGGCATCGAGTGCTTCGACAAGGTCATCGACATCGACCAGTCGCCGATCGGCCGCACGCCGAGGTCGAACCCGGCCACGTACACGGATCTCTTCACGCCCATTCGCGAGCTCTACGCGCAGACGCCCGACGCGAAGGTGCGCGGCTACAAGCAGGGGCGGTGGCCGAGGCGCGCGAACAGCAGGCGCAGGTAGGTATAGACGTAGGTGACGGTGCCCACCGTGGAGCGGGGGCTGCGGTTGGTCAGGTGCTGGTCCACGCTGATGGGGGGCGTCAGCCCGCTGATGCTGTCCACCGGTG
>JAICVP010000288.1 GCA_025935275.1 Thermoleophilia bacterium | reverse complement strand
TCTACGGCGAGCTGATCGACTCCGTCTACCTCTACAACAAGTACGGCGCCCCGATCTTCCACGAGACGTGGGGCAACCTGCGCCGGATCGTGGACTGGCTGTGCGAGAACTGGGACCAGCCCGACGAGGGGATCTGGGAGGTCCGCGGGGGCCGCCACGACTTCACGTACTCGCGGCTGATGTGCTGGGTCGCGATCGAGCGCGCGATCCGGATCGCCACCTTCCGCGGCCTGCCCGCCGACCTCGACACCTGGCGCGCGGCCAGAGACGCGATCTACCGCCAGATCATGACCAAGGGCTGGAACGAGGAGCGTCAGGCCTTCGTGCAGCACTTCGACTCGGACGTCCTCGACGCGTCGCTCCTCCTCATGCCGCTCGTAAAGTTCATCGCCCCGACCGACCCTCGGTGGCTCTCGACCCTCGACGCGATCACGAAGGAGCTCGTCTCCGACAGCCTCGTCTACCGCTACAACGCGCGAGCGAGCCCGGACGGGCTCGAGGGGGAGGAGGGTACCTTCTCGATCTGCTCCTTCTGGTACGTGGAGGCGCTCGCGCGCGCGGGCCGGCTCGACGAGGCGAGGCTCGCCTTCGAGAAGATGCTCACGTACGCGAACCACGTCGGCCTCTACTCCGAGGAGATCGGGCCGACCGGCGAGCAGCTCGGGAACTTCCCGCAGGCCTTCACGCACCTGGCGCTGATCAGCGCTGCGGTGAACCTCGACTATCAACTGGGATAGCGTTCACCCATGGCGAGCCGGAAGATTGCCGTTCTCGGAGCCGGAAAGGCCGGCGAGGCCCTGATCGCGGGCCTGGTCTCGTCCGGCTGGTGCACGTCGGCGCAGATCGTCGCGACCGCGCGCCACGAGGAGCGGATCAAGGAGCTGGCCGATCGTCACGGCGTCGAGACGACGCTCTCGAACGTCGATGCCGCCGTGGACGCGGAGGTCGTCGTCATCGCGGTCAAGCCCCAGGACATCGAGGCGCTCCTGGCCGACGTGGGCAGCACGCTGAAGGACGAGCAGACGGTCATCTCCATCGCCGCGGCGATCCCGACGAGCCTGATCGAGAGCCACGTGGGCCCGGGCGTGCCGGTCGTTCGCGCGATGCCCAACACGCCGGCCACGGTGCACGAAGGGATGGCGGGGATCTCGGCGGGCGCACACGCCCGCGAGGAGCACCTGGTCGTCGCTGAGGAAGTGCTGGGCTCGGTCGGGCGCTCGGTGCGGGTCGACGAGGACTACATGGACGCGATCACGGCGGTCTCGGGCTCCGGGCCTGCGTACTTTGCGTTGCTGGCGGAGTCGATGATCGAGGCGGGGATCCTCCTCGGGCTTTCCCGGGAGATCGCCACCGACCTGGTCGTCCAGACGATGCTTGGCACCGCGAAGCTCCTTCGCGACGAGCGCATGCATCCCGTCGAGCTGCGGGAGATGGTCACCTCCCCCGGTGGGACGACAATCGCGGCCATCCGGGAGCTCGAGCAGGCGGGCGTGCGCGCGGCGTTTCTGAACGCCATCCAGGCCGCCATGAAACGCTCGAAGGAGCTAGCGGAGGGCGGGTAGGGGGTCGACGGCGGCTCCACGCCTCCGGACCTCGAAGTGCAGGTGCGGCCCGGTGGCCTCTCCCGAGGCGCCGACGCGGCCGATGCGCTGCCCGGCGAAGACGCGCTGGCCGCGATGGACGCCGATATGCGAGAGGTGCGCGTACATCGTGCGCACGTGACGGCGATGGCGGATGACGATCAGATACCCGTAGCCGCCGCTGTCCCAGCCCGCCTTGACCACCCGTCCGCGCCTCGATGCGCGAACGCGCGCTCCGTACGGTGCCGGCAGATCCAGGCCGGCGTGGAAGCGATTGCCGCGCGGCCCGAAACGATCCCCGACCGGCGCGCTCACCGGACGCAGGAGCCGGTAGGGGACATGAGGGCGTCCGCGGCGCAACGCGCGGAGGGTCGCAGGGCCGGCGACCCCGTCCGCACCGAGCCCCGCCCAACGCTGGAACCGTCTGAGCGCGAAGTCCGTACGCGCCCCGAAATCTCCGTCGAACCCTCCCGAGGGAAAGCCGTGCCAGGCAAGCTTGAACTGGAGCGCTGCCACGTCCCAGCCGCGGTTCCCGTTGTGCAGCATGCGGTCGCCGAGACGGTGGCGGGAGTAGCGCCCCAGGGCTCGCTTCGTCCGTGGGCCCGGGACTCCGTCGACGACGAGCCCGGCGCGGCGCTGGAAGGCACGCACGGCGCGCCGCGTTCCCGGGCCGAGGATCCCGTCGATGGTCCCGCCGTAGAGCCCGCGCGACTGCAGTCCGACCTGAAGGGCGGCGACGTTGGCGGTCCGGCCGGCACGCGCGTCGGAGGCGAGCGCGAGGAGCCCGACGAGCGCGAGCAGCGCAATGCCTGCTCTGAAAGCCATGAACAGCTTTCTTTCGCGCCAGAACGGGACTATCCTCGCCCGCTATGACCGAGACGAAGATCCTCCTGCCGGAGTCCGCTCTACCCGACCGCTGGTACAACGTCGCGGCCGACATGCCGAACCGGCCGCAGCCGGTTCTGCATCCCGGGACGGGCGAGCCCGTGGGCCCGGACGACCTTGCGCCGCTCTTCCCGATGGAGCTCATCCTCCAGGAGGTCTCCGACGCGCCCGAGATCCCGATTCCGGAGCCCGTGCG
>JAICVP010000284.1 GCA_025935275.1 Thermoleophilia bacterium | reverse complement strand
CCCCCTGGTCGTCGAGCGCCTTCTGCACACGCCAGCACGGATGGCCGCCGGCCTTCACCCAGAGGTTCTTGCAGCGGTAGAGCTTGATCGCCACGCGCCTACGATACCCCTCGGTGCGGGCAGTCGTTCTCAACTCGTCCGGGCAGCCGGAGCCGGCGGAAGTGTCCGAGCCCGTGGGCGCGGAGGTGCTTCGCGTCCTTGCCTGTGGGCTGTGCGGCAGTGACGTCGAGAAGATCGGCCGCGCACCGGGGGGAAGCGTGCTCGGGCACGAGGTGGTGGCCGAGGCGGACGGAAAACGGGTCGCGCTCGTCCACCACGAGCCGTGCGGCGAGTGCGAGCGCTGCCGAGCGGGGCACGAGTCCACCTGCGAGGAGTTCGGCACAGCGACGATCCAGCCTGGCGGCTTCGCCGAGCGCGTCGCGGCGCTCGGCGGCTGGGTCGACCTCCCGGACGATGTCGACGATGCCCTGGGCTCCTACACCGAACCCCTTGCCTGCGTCCTCCGGGGAGCTGAACGCGTGCCTCCGGGCGAGGTGCTCGTCCTCGGAGGCGGTTTCGTGGGACGACTCTTCGCCGCCGTACTGGCGCGACGCGGCGACACCGTCTACGTGCGCGATGCCGACCCCGCACGAAGCGGGCCCGAGCCCGCGGGCGCGGTACGCACCGTGGTCGTCTGTGCGCCGAACTCCGGAGCCGACGCGCTGGCGGCGGTCGAGCCGGGCGGAACCGTGCTCGTGTTCGCGGACGCCGGCGGCCTCGACGGGGGCGAGCTCTACCGCCGGGAGATCACGATCACCGGCTCGCGCTCGGCCACGCGCCGGCACATGGAGGAGGCGGTCGCGCTCCTGCCAGAGCTCGAGCTCCCCGAACCGCTCGTCCTCCCGCTCGAGCGCTTCGACGAAGGGCTTGCCGCCTACCGAAATCGCGCAGTCCTGAAGGTGGTCTTCCGCCCGTGAAGGCGCTCCTTTTCCACGGGCCGGGCGACCTGCGCCTCGAGGAGGTCCCGACGCCGGAGCCGGGGCCGGGCGACGTCCTCGTGCAGATCGAGGTCGCGCTCACGGACGGCACCGACGCGAAGGCTTTCCGCCGCGGCCATCCCGTGCTCCTAGGAGACCTGCCGAGCCCGTTTGGCCACGAGTTCTGCGGCGTCGACGTGGCCACGGGGCGGCGCGTCGTCGCGGCGAACTCGGCGCCGTGCGGCCGCTGCGCCCCGTGCGAGCGCGGCCAGGAAGAGCTCTGCGAGAACCTGCAGCCGCTCCTCAACGGCGCATACGCGGAGTTCCTCCTCGTGCCGGAGCGCATCTCGGCGCGCAACCTCCTCCCCGTCCCGGACGGGCTCGACTCGAAGGTGGCCGCGATGGTGGAGCCGCTTGCGTGCTGCCTGCATGGGATCGACCGTGCGGAGGTCGGAACCGGCCAGACGGTGGCGATCCTCGGGGTCGGGCCCATCGGGCTGATGCTCTGCGCCGCTGCCCGCGACGCGGGCGCCAACGTGATTGCAGTCGGAGGGCGCCCCGAGCGCCGTGCGCTCGCCTCGGAGTTCGGCGCGGCCCCCGGCGACGGCAGGGGCGCCGACGTCGTCATCGAGGCTGTCGGCTCAGAGGAGGCCTGGCGCGACGCGGTCGGGCTCGTCCGCCCCGGCGGCACCGTTCTCTTCTTCGGCGGCCGCGAGATGGCCGTGGACACCTTCCGCCTCCACTACGAAGAGCTCACGCTGCGCGGCGCCTTCCACCACACGCCCGCCAAGGTGCGAGCAGCGCTCGCCTTCCTCGCGAGCGGCGCGCATCCATGGCACCGGCTGGTCACCCACGAGGTGGGTCTCGACGGCGTGGCTACGCTGCTCGCGGACCCCCCTCCCGACTACCTGAAGGCAGCCGTGTACCCGTGAGGACGCTGAGCGCTCGAGAGCTGAACCGCTCGCTGCTGGCCCGCCAGCTGCTCCTCGAACGCTCGTCGAAGTCCGCCATCAAAGCTCTCGAAGCCGTCGGCGGCCTGCAGACGCAGAACGCGACGGGCGGCTACATCGGGCTCTGGACGCGGCTCCAGAAGTTCGCAATGGCCGACCTGACCAAGGCGCTCGAGGAGCGCCGTGCCGTCCAGGGGACGATGATGCGCATCACCATCCACCTCGTCTCGGCCGGCGACTATCCCTTCGTCGCCGCGGGGACGAGGGCGAGCAGGCGGGCCGCTTGGCTTCGCTACCACCAGGGGCGCGTCACGGAGTCCGAGGTCAAGAAGGCCGCCGCCGCAGCGAGGAGGGCGCTGGCCCAGGGTCCGCTCTCACGCAAGGAGCTGAAGCCGGTCGTCGATTCGTCGACGGTCTGGAACGGCGTGAACGCGCTCTACGACGTCCTGCGGGTGCCGCCTTCGGGGACCTGGGAGCGCCGCCGGGCCGACGTCTACGCGATGGCGGACGACTGGCTCGGGCCCAGCAAGGCGAGCGAGGAGCAGGGCCTCGAGCTCCTGCTCAAGCGCTACCTCTCAGGCTTCGGGCCGGCCCGGCTCGCCGACGCAGCCAACTGGGCCGGCGTGCCGGCGAAGAAGCTCCAGCCCGCGGCCGAGAAGCTCGAGCTGCGCCGCTTCGAAGTCGTGGAGGGCAAGGAGCTCCTCGACGTGCCGCGCGCCCCACTCCCCGACGCCAAGACTCCCGCGCCCCCTCGCTTTCTCCCCGTGTGGGACGCGATTCTGCT
>JAICVP010000291.1 GCA_025935275.1 Thermoleophilia bacterium | reverse complement strand
TGACGCGCAACCGGCCGGACTGCCTGTCGGTCTACGGGATCGCGCGCGAAGTAGCCGCACTCTTCTCCGGCGAGCTGGCGCCGCCCCCGGGGCGCGATCCGGGTGAGGCAGGCGCCGAGACCCCGGATGTCGCGATCGAGGACTACGAGGGCTGCCCGCGCTACATCGGCCGGCTCTTCAGGAACGTCGGGATCGCCCCGTCGCCTCCCTGGCTCAAGGCCCGCATCACGGCTGCGGGGATGCGCCCGATCTCGAACGTCGTCGACGTGACGAACTACGTCATGCTCGCGCTCGGCAACCCGCTGCACGCGTTCGACTTCGACACCCTGCGCGGCGGGAAGATCATCGTTCGCCGGGCCCGCAAGGGCGAGGAGTTCACCACCCTGGACGGGACCCCGCGGAAGCTCGAGCCCGACGATCTCGTCATCGCCGACGCCGAGGGGGCGATCGCCTTTGCCGGGATCATGGGCGGCGAGGAGACGGAGGTGCGCGAGGGGACGACGAACGTCCTCCTCGAAGCCGCGAACTTCGAGCCGGTCGGCATCCTCCGCAGCTCCGAGCGCCACAGTCTCCGCACGGAAGGCTCGAACCGCTGGGAGAAGGGCGTCGACCCGCATCTCGCCCCGCAGGCAGCGGCGCTCGCCACGGAGCTCATCGTCGAGCTCACGGGGGCGCAGTGGGCGGGGGACGTCGACGTGCAGGGCGAGCTTCCGGGGCCGACCGTCCTCACCCTCCGCACCGACCGCGTCAATCGGGTGGTCGGGCTCGAGATCCCGCCGGACGAGCAGCGCGGCGCGCTCGAGCGGCTCGGCTTCGAGGTCACCTCCGACTGGCAGGTCACCGTCCCGACGTGGCGCGCGATCGACGTCGCGAGGGAGATCGATCTCGTCGAGGAGGTCGCGCGCGTGCACGGGCTGGAGAAGATTCCGTTCACGCTGCCGACGCGTAGCGCGATGTTCGGCACGCTCGCGCCCGATCAGCGCCTGCGCCGCCTGGCCGAGGACGTGCTCGTCGGTGCCGGCTTCTCGGAGGCGTACACGCTGAGCCTGGCCGCGTCCGATTCCGACGAGCACGCGCTGCGCCTCCCCGATCCGCTCACCTCCGAGCACGCGGTCCTGCGAACGACGCTCCTGAACGGACTGGTCGCCGCGGCGCGCCACAACGTCAACATGGGGAACGAGGACATCCGGCTTTTCGAGATCGCGCGGGTCTACCTCCCCAGCGAAGAGGAGCTCCCTGAGGAGCGGCGGCGCGTCGCCGCCGTCGCCGAGGGCGGCTTCGCCGTCGCCCGTGGTGCGGTCGAGACGCTCTTCGGCGCCCTCAAGGTCGAGCCGCGCTTCGAGCGCGCGACGGAGTCGTTCCTGCATCCCGGGAAGGCGGCACGCGTGCAGGGCGGCTGGGTCGGTGAGCTCCATCCGAGCACGCTCGAAGGGGAGTGGGGGGCCTTCGAGCTCGACCTCGAGACCCTGCATGAGCTTGTCCCAGAGCGCATCGTCTACGAGGACGTAATCACGTTCCCGGCTCTGCGCCAGGACCTTGCCTTCGTGGTGGACGAAGCCACGTCGGCCGGAGACCTCGTCTCGGCCGCTCGCGAGGCCGCGGGACCCGAGCTGCGCGACATGCGCGTCTTCGACGTCTACCGCGGCGAGGGCATTCCCGAGGGGCGCAAGTCGATCGCTTTCCACGCCGAGTTCCGCTCGCCCGAGCGCACGCTCTCCGATGAGGACGCGCGGGAGCTGCGAGAGAAGATCGTGGCCGCGCTCGGGGCCCAGTTCGCGGCGGAGCTCCGCGCATGAGCGCCCAGGCCGACACCGTGGTCTTCATCCCGGCCCTGAACGAGGAGGAGAGCCTGCCCGGAGTCCTCGACGAGCTCCGCGACGAGCTCCCCGACGTGGACGTCCTGGTCGTCGACGACGGCTCGCAGGACCGAACGGCCGAACTGGCGCGCGAGCGCGGGGCAGAGGTGCTCAGCTTTCCGGAGAATCGCGGCCTGCCGGTGGTCGTCGCCGCCGGCTACGAGTACGCGGCGCGCAAGCACTACGCGTTCTGCGGCCGGGTGGACGCCGACGGGCAGCACCCCGCAGCGGAGCTGCAGCGCCTCCTCGAGCGCGTGCGCTCCGGCGAATGCGACGTCGCGGTCGGCTCGCGCTTCGTCTCGGGCGACGGCTACGAGCCCTACCGCTACAAGCCCAGCCCCGCGCGGCGGTTCGGCACCGGCCTCCTCCGGCGCGCCTTGAAGCTCCAGCTGGGGCGGCCCTTCGCCGACGCGACGAGCGGCATGTACGCCGCGGCCGCGACTGCGTTCCCGTTCCTGGCCCAGCCGTACACGACGGGCGCACCCGAGGTGCAGGGGCTTCTCCGCCTCGCCGATGCAGGGCTCGTGGTCGAAGAGGTGCCGGTGAACATGCGGGAGCGGGCCGCGGGCGAGTCGCGGATCTCCGGGAAGAAGGCGGTCAGCCTCGTTCTCACTGTGTCCGGGACGATTGTGCTCTACCGCTGGATGAAGAGGCGCTCGTGAGGCTCGTCGTCGTTCTCGGCTACTCGGCCTGGCGCGGAGCCGGCCTGCATCCCGTCTGCGAGGCGAGGGTGGCCGCTGCGGCCGAGCTCGCCTCGCCGGACGACACCGT
>JAICVP010000216.1 GCA_025935275.1 Thermoleophilia bacterium | reverse complement strand
GGTCGCGACTTCGACTACCTGGGCGTCATTGCCGACCACGAAGCGTCGGTCAACGGCGACGGGATGCGGGTGCTCGGTGGAAGGGACGATCTGCTGGAGGTCGTCCACAGTGAGCGTCCGGATTTCGTCGTTGTGTCCGACAAGCGTCTGCGGACGGAGGTCGAGGCCGTCGTCAACCGTCTTCTGGACGGCGGCATCACATCGGCTACGGTGGTCGGCTTGCCGGACTTCTACGAGCACGCACTCCACCGAGTGCCTGTCGCGTCACCGTCGTGGTTCACGGGCGTTCTGGACATGGAGCGGGCGAACTACTCGGCGAGGAAAAAGCGCGTTTTCGACGTCGTGGCCGCCTCGGTTGCTCTCCTCGTGTTCCTCCCGCTCTTCCTCCTCATCTGTGTCGCGCTCAAGATGAGCAGAGGCCCTGTCTTCTACCGCCAGGCGCGAAGCGGTGAGGGCGGAGAGCAGTTTCAGGTCGTGAAGTTTCGGACGATGGTTCAGGACGCTGAAGCCGGCAAGCCCGTCTGGGCGGCTCAAGATGACCCGCGTGTCACCAAGATCGGTCGCATCCTCCGCAACACGCGCCTGGACGAACTGCCGCAGTTTTGGAACGTCCTGCGGGGCGAGATGAGCGTTGTCGGTCCGCGGCCTGAGCGTCCCGAGTTCTTCGCTCTCCTCCAACGCGAGGTGCCGGCCTGGAGCCGTCGGCTCTTGCTCAAGCCGGGAATCACGGGCTGGGCGCAAATCCATCGCGGCTATACGAATGACGTCTCGGGGGCGACCGACAAGCTGTCCTATGACCTCTACTACCTCAAGCATCGAAGCCTGTCCTTCGACCTGCTCATCCTCGTCGCGACATTCCGCCTGCTGATAACCGGCCATGGCGCTCGCTGACGAGGAGCTGCTCACCGAGCTCCCGTCCAGGCACGGCGGCAGCAACGACGGTTGCATTCCCGCGCGGACGGCTATGTCGATCGACGTCGAGGCGTGGTTCCACGTCGAGAACCTCAGGGGCGTGGTCTCGCGTGAGAGCTGGCGCCATCGAGCACTGCGTCTCGAAGAGACGATGGATCGCATGCTCGAGCTCATGGCCGGGAACGACGTGAAGGCGACCTGTTTCGTCCTCGGGTGGGTCGCCGAGCGAAAGCCGGCGCTCGTACGCCGCCTAACGGATGCCGGGCATGAGGTTGCCTCGCACGGTTATCGACACGACCTCGTTCATGAGCTCACCAAGGCGGAGTTCCTTTCGGATGTCCGGCGCTCGAAGGATCTTCTCGAGGAGATCACGGGGGAGCGGGTGCGCGGCTATCGAGCGCCGAGCTTCTCTCTCACCGACTGGGCGATCCCGCTTCTCGAAGAAGTCGGTTTCGAGTACGACTCGTCATTCTTCCCGACGACGGTGACACGGGACCGCTATGGAAAGCTCACAGTCCTGGCGGGTTCGGACGTGTCGAGCCTCCCGGACGACGGTTTGACCGAGGTTCCCCTGTCCTGCCTCCGGATCGGGAGCCAAGCGCTTCCATGGGCGGGCGGAGGCTACTTCCGTCTCCTCCCGTATTCCGTTTTCAAGGCGGGCGTCAAGAGGATTCTGAGGTCGGGGCCCTACGTCTTCTATATTCACCCGTGGGAACTGGATCCGGGGCAACCACGTATTCCCGGCCTGAGGCGGAGTCAGCGCCTCCGGCACTATCTGAACCTCGAGAAGACCGAATCTCGCTGGGAGGCGCTCCTTGGCGAGTTCCAATGGACCACGATCTCAGGCCTGCTCGCGCAGCGAGCGGGAAGCGAAAATACGGGGGGTCATGTTGCGTAAGGGTAAGAGGATCGGGGCCGAGACGCGGAGTTGCAGCCACGTCACCTCGAGGGGCGCGTCGTCGAAGAGGCTCCTGCTCGCGGGGGCAATCATCGCCATCTGCTCGGCACTTGCTGGTACAGCATCCGGCGGAGGCTCGAGCGGAGATTCCAGCGGATCGAGTCTCAGTGGACCGAAGGCTGTCGTTCGAGAGGTCCGAACACTCGAGTCGGATCGGATCGGTACCACGTCGCCCATGGGCCTCGCCTTCTCTTCCAGCGGCAAGTCCTTCTACGTCGTCGGGTCGTCGCAGGAAACGGCTGCATCGTCGACCACAATCGCCCGCCTCAAGCCTTTCGCGCTGCGCCCGAACACGGATCGGGTCGGGTCGACCACGATTGCCGCGAGTGTCCGCAACCCCATCAACATCGCGTATGACGAGTTTCGCAATCGGCTTCTTTCGCTCCGAGCGGACGGGCGTCGGCTGTTCGCGATGCAGACGAATCCAGACGGCAGCCTCGATCGGACGACTCTTGTGCACTACGACGTCAGTCGCTTCGGCCTCGGCGATCCCGAGGGAATGGCCGTCGATCCGGCGACCGGCACCATCTTCGTCCTCGACGGAAATGGCCCCCGAGTCATGCTCGTCGAGCCGGGCTCGGCCGGCGGGTTCGTCGCGGCCGGGGTCTCGTCGATCGACCTGAGCGCGAGCGGGGCAACGAACGTGCGAGGGCTCGCGTTCAACCCTTCGAGCGGTCACCTTCACGTTCAAGCTGATGGACGGCTCTACGAGTTGACCACAGGTGGTGAGATCGTGGCCGTGCGCGATCTGTCGGGGATTTCGCTGGGCACCCCGGAGGCGATTGTGGTTGCGCCGAGTGGCGACTCGACCGACGCTCCGGACGAGCTCAGCATCTACATGGCGGACAGTGGCGGGTCCGACCAGGCTCTCGGCCAGATCGTGGAGCTCTCGCTGACCGCGGCGGCCGCGCCCGCCGCGAGCTCATTCACATCCTCGCTGGTGCGCACGGTCGATACGGCGGCCTGGGCGAAGCCGAGCCCCGACCCCTCCGGTCTCGCCTACCTGTCTGGGAAAGACCGCATCATGGTCACGGACGGAGAGGTCGAAGAGACCGTCGGCGGCGTCACGCATTTCCAAGGTGCGAACGTCTGGGAAACGACACTTGATGGCAGCGTCCTTCGCACCGCCAACATCTCGAAAGTTCAGCCCACGGTCGTCCCCATGAGTAACGAGCCGACCGGGGTGGCTTACGATCCCGCCCAGGACATCTACTACTTCTCGGACGATGGACAGAAAGCGGTCTTCCGCCTCAATCCAGGCGCGGACCACGTCGTCGGTACCGCCGACGACAGCTGGAACTCCTTCGGTGTGAACGTCTTCGGCAACGGCGATCCAGAAGGGATTGCGTTCGACACGGCCCACAACCGCATCTTCGTCGCGGACGGGGTCAACGCCGAGATCTACGAGTACACGACTGCGGGCGGCCTCGTGAGCCACTTCGACGTCGCGTCGTTCGGCGTGGCCGACCCGGAGTCGGTGGAATACAACCCCCGCTCCGACACTCTCTTCGTATTGAGCAACCGCGCGAGCGGACCGATCGTCGTCGAGACTTCGCTCACCGGTGCGCTCATCCAGACGATCAACGTCGCGGCGGCAGGCGCGCGCAAGCCGGCGGGGCTCGCGTATGCACCGGCAAGCAACGGGTCCGGAGCATTCCGCTTCTACGTCGCGGACCGGGGAGTCGACAACAACAGCAACCCGAACGTGGTCGACGGCAAGATCTATGAGCTCACGGCGCCCCAGTCGGTGTCAGCCAACCAGGATCCGACGATCACCTCCGACGGCGGCGGTGATACGGCCACGAAGCAGGCGCCCGAGAACCAGACCGCCGTCACCGACGTCGATGCGACCGATCCGGAGAACGATCCGCTCACCTACTCGCTCGCGGGCGGGGCG
>JAICVP010000282.1 GCA_025935275.1 Thermoleophilia bacterium | reverse complement strand
GAGGAGCTTCGTGGCGAAGTTGCCGAGCGTTGCGATCAGCTTCGGCTCGATCAGCTCGATCTGTCGGAAGAGATGGCTCTCGCACGCCTCGATCTCGTCGGGCTGCGGGTCGCGGTTTCCCGGCGGCCGGCACTTGATCACGTTGGCGATGTAGACGTCCTCGCGCGCGAGCCCGATACCCGCAAGGAGCTTGTCCAGAAGCTTTCCTGCCTGGCCGACGAACGGGTAGCCCTGCTTGTCCTCGTGGAAGCCCGGCGCCTCGCCCACGAACATCAGGTCCGCAGCGGGGTCGCCGACGCCGAAGACGACCTGCGTGCGTCCGGAGGCAAGCGCGCAGCGAGTGCAGTCCGCCGTTTCCGTCGCGTAGGCCGCGAGCTCTGCGCGGCGGTTCAGTGCGTCAGGATCCGCAGCCACAGCCCCCGCCGCAGCATCCGCCTCCGGAAGATCCGCCGAAGCTCGGTTGCCCGGCGGTGCCGTGAGCCGCGAACACGGAAAGCTGGCGGCGCGTCTTCCCGGAGCCGCACTCCGGGCAGTCCGGATCGCCGTCGTCCAGCCGCAAGAGCTCTTCGAAGTGGCTCTCGCACGACATGCACACGAACTCATAGATCGGCATCGCCGAGGCAGTCTAGGCAGCTACCCGGACACACTGCAAACGACTACGGAAGGGCCTAGGAGCCCTCGTCCGGCTCGAGCTCGAGCGCGCACGAGTTGATGCAAAAGCGAACCCCGGTCGGGTGCGGGCCGTCCGGGAAGACGTGGCCGAGGTGGCCTCCGCACGAGGCGCAGTGCACCTCGGTGCGCATCCCCAGGAGCCCCCAGTCGCGCTCGGTCTCGACGGCGTCGTCGCTCGCCGGCTCCCAGAAGCTCGGCCAGCCGGTGCCCGAGTCGTACTTCGTGTCCGAGGAGAAGAGCTCAGCCCCGCAGCCGGCGCACCGATAGGTGCCTGGGTCTTTGGTCGCGTGGTAGCGGCCGGTGAACGCCCGCTCCGTCGCCTTTTCCCGCAGCACGCGGTACTGCTCAGGCGTCAGCTCGTCTTTCCATTCCTGCTCGGTCTTCTCGACCTTTTCGCTCATATCCCAAGCCTACCCCGAGACATGAACCCCGACGGGCGTGCCATCTGCCAGGCGGTGGCGATCGCGAAGCCGGCCCAGACCAGGTCGAAGCCGCCGAAGACGTCGCCGAGGTTCTCGCGGAAGGCCCGAAAGATCTCGGAGTCGAAATACGAGATGTCGACGTCGAAGCGGTCCTCGACGGCCTGCTTGAAGAAGTAGGCATAGGAGATGTACTTCCCGATCACGATCCCGAGCAGGCTCGAGAGCACGGCGACGATCTGAAGCGGTGTGCCCTTCGCCCCGCCGGCGAAGCGGACCACCCCGAAGCCGGCGAAGAAGCCGATGCCCCACGCGGCGATGCCGATCTCGTACTCGGTGAGGATGACGATCAGGCCCCAGAGGAAGCCGCCGACGACCGCGGCGAGGAGGCCTCCGGCGATCCCCGGGCCGAGCGCCGAGCCCGTGTAGCGCTCCTGTTCGGCCACGCGGGCGAGCTGCGGATAGACCGTGTCGACGAGAGCCCGGGCCTGCATCCGTTCGACGCCCCTCTCCTCGAGCATGGCCACGATCGACTCCTGATCCGTCCCGGCGCGGACCTGGTCGACGACGAGCGCGACGTCCTCGTCGCTCGTTTCACGGGTCTCTCGGGCTTCGTTCGGCTCGCGTGGCTCGTCCCACCCCATCGGAACCCCTTTCGACGCCTGCGTGACGCGCCATCTTAGGAGCCCGGCTTGCCGCTCGGCAACGGCTAGACTTCGCGGTGCCCGGTATCCCCTACGGAACTGGAGCCGTGTTCGAATCAGCATGTGTCGTCGGCGCTGGACGCGTCGGCAAGGCGGTGGCCGCGCGCCTCGGCGAGCGGATCCCGACCCGCGTGGCGGGCCGCGATCTCGAGTGCGACGACGCGAGCCTCGTGCTCCTCTGCGTCCCCGACCGCGCGATCCCCGAGGTGGCCGCAGCGATCCGCCCGGGCCCCTGGCTCGCGCACACGAGCGGAGCCTGCAGGCTCGACGCACTCGCACCGCACGAGCGGCGCTTCAGCCTGCACCCCCTGCAGACCTTCACGCTCGAGCGCGGGCCGGAACAGTTCGACGGCGCCTGGGCGGCAGTGTCCGGCGAGAGCCCCGAAGCGCTTGCCGCCGCTGCCGAGCTCGCGGGCATGCTCGGGCTCAAGCCCTTCGAGCTCGACGACGAGATGCGGCCTCTCTATCACGCCGCCGCGAGCTTCGTCTCCGCCTTCCTGGTCACGCTGCACGACGTCTCCGCCGAGCTCATGGAGGCCGCCGGCGCGCCGCCCGAGGCGCTCGAACCGCTCATGCGCCGGACGATCGAGAACGGTTTCCAGCACACCGGCCCCCTGGTCCGGGACGACTGGGCGACCGTCGAGCGCCACGCGGAGGCGATCGCCGAGCAAAGGCCCGAGCTCCTGGCTCTCTACCGCGCCCTCGCCGAGACCGAGGCGGCCCTTCTGGGAGCGAGGACTCCGTGAGGGCGCTGCGGACGATCGCCGAGGTCCGCGAGGCCGTTCCGAAGGAAGCCGTGGGCCTCGTTCCGACGATGGGCGCGCTCCACGGGGGCCATGTGGCGCTCTTCGAGGCAGCGCGCCGCGAGAACGACGTCGTCGTCGCGTCCATCTTCGTCAACCCGGCCCAGTTCGGCGCAG